>NZ_KI911557.1:900000-1137485 GCF_000515215.1 Methylomonas sp. 11b | reverse complement strand
GTTGGCACCCAAATCGAAACTACCGCCGTTGACGATCAAGCTGGAGGTATTGGCGAGCACATCGCTGGCGCCCAAAGCCAACGTGCCGGCGCTGACTTGCGTGTTGCCGGTGTACGTGTTGGTGCCGCTTAGCGTCACGGTGCCGGCAGTGGTTTTGTTCAAGCCCACGCTGCCGCCTAACACAGCGCTGACCGTGCCGGCTTGCATATCAAACGTGCTGTTCGACGTTAACGTGCCTGTGCCGGTAATCGAACCGGATAGTAATTGCACCCCGGCCACCGCGTCGTTATGGCTGCCCAGATCGAAGCTGCCGCCGTTGACGATCAGGCTGGAGGTATTGGCGAGCACATCGCCGGCGCCCAAAGCCAACGTGCCGGCGCTGACTTGCGTGTTGCCGGTGTACGTGTTGGTGCCGCTTAGCGTCACGGTGCCGGCAGTGGTTTTGTTCAATCCGACGCTGCCGCCTAACACAGCGTTGACCGTGCCGGCTTGCATATCAAACGTGCTGTTCGAGGTTAACGTGCCGGTGCCGGTGATCGAACCCGATAGTAATTGCACCCCGGCCACCGCGTCGTTATGGCTGCCCAAATGGAAACTACCGCCGTTGACGATCAGGCTGGAGGTGTTGGCGAGCACATCGCTGTTGCCCAAAGCCAACGTGCCGGCGCTGACTTGCGTGTTGCCGGTGTACGTGTTGGTGCCGCTTAGCGTCACGGTGCCGGCAGTGGTTTTGTTCAATCCGACACTGCCGCCTAACACAGCGTTGACCGTGCCGGCTTGCATATCAAAGTCGTTGGTTGAGGTTAATGTGCCGGCGCCGCTCAAAGTCGCGCCTGCATGCGCTAAACTGAAATTTGCCACGCTGGGCGAAATATCAAGAGCCACATTTTGGCTGACATTGATAACCGCGTCATCGGCGGCTCCGGGGCTTGCGGCACATGACCAGTTAGCGGGCGTAGACCAGATGTCATCCCCACCTTGCCAGTTACAAACGGCAGCGTCGGCGGTTGAAAAAAATCCGATCAGCAGCGCGGAGAAAGGGCAAGAGGCATACGCGCCGACGCGGCGTGAACGCCGTCCGGCTATCGGTGGATTATTTGCAGACTCGGCTAGTGATTGACACATCTTGAATCCATGATGTTGATTAAAAAGTGGGTTTTGGTCATATTCCACTTGCAGCTAGCTGTTATGCGGCATGTTAGCTTCGTCATTCAAAGCCTTTCTAGATTCAGATCAACGAAAGTCTGTTGTCGAGAGCTGACTAAGTGGCTCAAGTCTCGGTCGTCACCCTTAACACCTCTTCCAAGGTGGTGATGCCCTGCAAGGCCTTAACCACACCATCCTCGTACATAGTTTGCATGCCTTCCTGAATGGCGGTTTGCTGGATCACAAACGCTTCTTCGTGCTTCATGATTTGTTTGCGTATCGTGTCGGTCATCGTCAAAAATTCGATGATCGCCAGTCGGCCCTTATAGCCGATGCCGTTACAGATGGGACAGCCGATCGGTTTGTGTAAGAGGATTTCGCCGGTCGGTTGCCACTGTCTAAGTTTCATTTCTTCGATCAGCGTTTCCGAAGCAGGATGGGCTTGTTTGCAATGCGGGCACAGGCGCCGCACCAAGCGCTGGGCCAGAATGCCGTTGATCGTCGAGCTAAGTAGGTATTCCTCCAGGCCCATGTCCTGTAAGCGGGTGACACCGGCGGCGGCATCGTTCGTGTGCAGCGTGGACAGCACTAAGTGACCAGTCAGCGCGGATTGCACGGCAATTTTGGCGGTTTCCAGGTCACGCATCTCGCCGATCATGATCACGTCCGGGTCCTGGCGGACGATGGAACGCAGCGCCGAGGCGAAAGTCAGACCGATCTGCGGTTTGGCTTGAATCTGGTTGATGCCTTCCAGCTGATATTCCACCGGGTCTTCGACGGTGATAATCTTGCGTTCCGAGGTATTCAGAGTTTTTAAAGCCGCATACAACGAGGTGGATTTACCGCTACCGGTCGGACCGGTAATCAGCAAAATGCCATGCGGTTGCGCCAATACTTCCATGAAACGCTCGGCTTGTCTGCCAACGAAGCCCAGGGTTGCGAAGTCCAGTACCGCGTTCTCCTTGTCCAGCAAGCGGATGACCACGCTTTCACCGTGCAGGGTCGGTATCGTCGAGACCCGTAAATCCAGCTCCTTGCCTATCATTTGCAACTTGATGCGGCCATCCTGCGGCAAGCGCCGTTCGGCTATGTTCAGTTTAGCCATGATCTTGATCCGCGACAGCACCGCGGCGGTGGAGGCAACCGGCGGCGAGTCGATGTCTTGCAATACGCCGTCGATGCGTAGGCGTACTTTCAGGCTTTGTTCGAACGGTTCAATGTGTACGTCAGACGCCCGGCTTTCCACGGCTTTTTGCAGGATGAAATTCACCATCTTGATGATCGGCGCTTCGCTGGCCAGGTCTTTCAGGTGTTCAAGATCTTCGCTACCTTCGTCCTCGACGTTAAGGTTATCCAGCAATTTGTCCATTTGCGACTTGCCTTCACCGTATTGCAATTCCAGCGCGGCGTCTATTTCCGAGAGTTGGCCGATTTGCAGTTTAATGGGTTTGCCGGTGGCGAGTTGCAGAGCTTGGGTGACGTAGTCGTCTTCAGGGTCCATCACCGCGATTTGGATGTGTTCGTCGTCCGCCGCCAGACCCACCGCATGGTATTGCTTTAAGAAACGCTGGGAAACGCTATCCGGCAGCGGCGTTTGCGGCGGGTAGCGTTCGGGGGGGACGCGAGCAATGCCGCTGGCTTCGGCGAAGCTGACGGCGATGTCACTGTCCGAACACAAACCCAGTTTGATCAGTAGTTGAGGCACGGAGTCGTCCAATGCCGATTTTTGCATGCGGCGGACTTTACCAAGATCGCTGTCGGAGAGTTTACCCTTGCTTTTTAACAAGCTGAGAAAAGCGGCGTATTTTTCGGATTTTTCGACGGTTTCCATGTTCACTGTATCAGCCTAAACTTGCAGAACTCGGGCGCATTGTAGCGATTTTCCACACAGTCCGGCAGTAATTGTTTATAGCGCGGTGACTCTTTTACCGCGTTAGAGTGGGAATGTTGAACTGCTCGAACAAATCCTTATTTTTGGGATAGCGAGTGTCGGGGTCTTTGACTCGCTATTTGCGGGCCGGGTCAATAGACAGATACCACCGTTTTGGCGGCAAGGACTAAACTAGGACTCTTTCAGGTAGAGGATGTAAACGGCGGAAATATGCGAAGAATCAGAGCAATAACATGTGTGCCCTTGGTGTTGGGCTTGTGCAGCGCTTGCGGCGCGGATTGGCCGCAGCGCCTGGGCTATCATGCGGTGCAGAACGCCGGGCAATTGCAGTGCCAAAAAGCCATGTCTAACGATTGCGAACGGCGGCAGAGTTACGACGCGTATCAGCGCGAGCGGGAGCAGATGCAATAGAAGTTAAATACTGTTCAACAATGACAATTCCGCCGGATGCGGCAGCATGTAGAAAGAGTTGTCGATAAAGTCATCGGGCTCTCTGCGGAAATGATGGCGGAGCAGGGTGAGCGGCACGATCAGCGGCAATAAACCAATTCGATAGTTTTCGATGGTTTCCACCAGTTCCTGTTTGTCGTCGCTGTCCAGTTTGTGCTTTAAATAACCCTGGATGTGTTGCAAGACATTCACGTGGTTGCCGCGGGTAGCGACGATTTTTAGGCATGTCATCAGCGCAGCGATGTAGGCGGCGGCGGTGTTTTCAATATTAGCGTTTGTGACGCCGGCAATAATCCGCCCCAGCTCGCGGGCCTGATTTTGCTCGTGACTCATCGCGATTAATTTATGCCGGCTGTGAAAGGTGATCAAACTATGCGCCGACAAACCTTGTTCGCATAAATCCTGCCAGCGGCGCATCACAAACACGCGCTGGATAAAGTTTTCCCGCAGGCCGGGATCGCCCAGCCGGCCTTCTTCTTCTACCGGCAGGCTAGGGAAAGTGCGCTGTAAATAGTCCGCAAAAATGCCGGTACCTTGTCGCGCGGGAATATCGTTTTTATAGATTTTAACCCTGGTCATGCCACAGCTGGGCGAGTCCTTTTTAAGGATGTAGCCGCACAAGCCGCCCAGCCAGTCGTGTTGCCGTGCCGAAGCTTGTTCCAATCGTTCCGTTACGTCAAAGCTATGGTCCTTAACGCCGACGCAACGGATGCCATTGGCGGTTTCGCGCAGCTGTACACAGGGACGCGGGATACCCAAGCCGGCTTCGACTTCCGGACAGAAGGCTCTAAATTCGAAATACTGGCCCAGCGTGCGTTCGATATAGCTGTGATATTTATGCGCGCCGTCGTAACGCACTTCTTGGCCTAACAGACAGGCGCTGATGCCCACCGAAATTTTCTGCATGCTTAATCCTGTTATTGCTTGGGGTGTTGGTCAAAAATCAGTTTCTCGGTGGCAAAGCCAAGGGCTTTTGCCTGCTGAATCAGCTCTTGGAGGATGCTCGGTGGCAATTCCGGGCTGCGGGCCAGTATCCATAAATAATCGCGATCCGGGCCGGCGATCATCACATACCGGTAGCCGGTTTTATCTAGCGCAATGATGTTATAGGCGCCGTAAAACGGCCCAAAGAAAGATACTTTCAGGCGGCCTATGTCCGGTTTGTCGATAAAGTAAGCTTTACCTTCGGCGATTTTTCGTTGGCCTTGCTCGGCGTCGTAGCCGCTGTTTAACACCTTCACGCCGCCGTCATCACGCAGGCTATATTCGGCGCTAATGTCGGTCAGGCCGCGCTCGAAGCTGTGATCCAGGCGGGCGATTTCGTACCAGGTGCCCAGATAGCGTTCCAGCTCGAAGCCGTCTATGACTTTTACGCCGTCCGGAATGCCGGTGCAGGCGCATAGCAGGCTTAATAAGACTATCGATACATAACGCATGGTTTACTCCGCGGTAGCCGTGGTATTGCCCAGGGCTTTGAATTGGGCTTTGATCAGCTGGCTTTGTACGGCGTGGTCAACCCTTGGCCGAGGGTAGTCGCCGGCTTGCGGATGCTTATCCCATTTGTGAATGACTTCTGCCGGGAAGCGTTGTAACTCCGGAATCCAAGTCTTGATATACAGGCATTGCGGATCAAATTTTTTCTGCTGTAGCCAGGGATTGAAGATCCGGAAATACGGTTGCGCGTCACAGCCGGTCGAGGCGGCCCATTGCCAGTTGCCGTTATTGACGCAAGGGTCGTAATCTAACAGACGTTGGGCAAAATAACGTTCGCCCCAGCGCCAGGAGACGTGTAAATCCTTGACCAAAAACGAGGCAACGATCATCCGCAAGCGGTTATGCATCCAGCCGGTTTGGTTCAATTCGCGCATGGCCGCGTCCACAATCGGAAAGCCGGTTTGGCCGTTGGCCCAGGCCCAAAAGTCTTCTTGGCCGTTGCGCCAAAGCAAGCCGTCGTAACGTCTATCAAAGGCGTGACCGAATACATGCGGAAAATGAAAGCCGATATGGGTGAAAAAATCCCGCCAACACAGCTGCCGGAGTAAGGGATGGTCGGGATCGAGTTCGGCTTGGA
Organism: Methylomonas sp. 11b; assembly: GCF_000515215.1. Taxonomy (NCBI): domain Bacteria; kingdom Pseudomonadati; phylum Pseudomonadota; class Gammaproteobacteria; order Methylococcales; family Methylococcaceae; genus Methylomonas; species Methylomonas sp. 11b. Next base: position 1,131,927 of record NZ_KI911557.1, on the reverse strand, counting down.
TGCTGGAAAAAGCCTCGCGCACCGAGCAGCAGCCGAACTTTAAATAAGCCGACAGTTGGCTGGTAGCGGCCATGGCCGGAAAATCGCGGACGGCGAGGTAGTTTTTGCAGTTGCCGATGATGGCTAATCGATCCAGTGCCGCGTGTCGGCCACCGGGTAGCGCGTTTTGGTGCGGCTGTTGCAGTTGCTGTAGCAGCTCCGGTTTGTGGCCGGCATAGGCTTTTGCCGATAGTTTACCCGGTGCCAAGCGCTGCGGAGGCGATACCGGCTGGAGTCTGGCTTGCCGATGAAACGCGGTGAATACTTGATAAGGCTTGCCGTTGCTTCTTAAACTTTGCTCCGGTTCTGTCAGCAGCAAATCGGCTTGGCTGTGAAAAGCCAAATGCAGTTTTTCGCATTGTTCGCGCAGTTCGTTGTCCCGTTGCCGGCTGAACGGACTGTAGTCGCGATTGACAAATACCGCTTCGATGCCCAAATCCTGCTTCAACGGCTCGAGGAGGTGCGTCGGCTGATCGTTGAAAATGTAAAGCAGGGCGCCTTGCTGTTGCAATTGTTGCTGCAAATCGCTCAGAGACTCCAGCATGAATTGCAGGCCCGGCGTACTTTGGTAAGGATGAGTTTCGATTTGCCGAGGATCGAAGATAAAACAGGCGATGACATGCTCGGAATCGCTTAGGGCGGCGTTGAGTGCGGTGTTATCTTCCAGCCGTAAATCGCGGCGGAAAATAAACAGCGAGGTTTTGTAGCGTTTTTTTGCCATCGGCTCAGCAGTCGCCCCAATGAATAATCATTTGTTGGCAATTAAACAGGATATTGGGGTAATACTGATAAATCACCCAACGCAGTAGCAAATCGAAATACGCCGCTACCGTCATCATGCGCGCGACTGCGGCCCAAATTCGGCTGGCCCCCTTGTCTGAACAGCGCCAAACGGCACCGGTCCAATAAATCAGCGGCATCGCCATGATGATATGAATAGTCACCCAGCTGGCGACGGTGAAGTTGCCTTCGTTAATGCGATAGTCGATGAAAAACAGTACGGCGTTATACAGGATAAAAAACGGATAGAACGCGTCTTTTAACCGTAGGTAACCTAGCCAACTCCATTGCAGGTAAAAATATAGCGTGGCCGGCGTGCGTTCTTCCCATTCCTGGGCAGGGGAGGGGGTCAGATAAAATACCAGCACGCCTAGGGCGAGGGCGATCAACAGGGTTTCGTACCAGGTGACGAACGAGGTAAAGGCAAATAGCAGGGAAAGACTGTCGATCAACATAAAGATGCCCGTTTTTAAATCTAGGGTTTATGCAAAATATCGCGCAATGCGGTATCCAGCTGTGAATATTTAAATGCAAAGCCTTGCGCCAGTAACCTCTCCGGCAGCACGCGCTGGCTACCCAAGACTAGCGCGGCCATTTCGCCCAGCAATAATTTAAGGGGCGCTTCCGGTATCGGCATTAGCAGCGGCCGCTTAAGCACGCTGGCCAGGCTGGCACTGAATTGTTGGTTGTTGACCGGTTCGGGGGCGGTGGCGTTGTATGGGCCGCGCATTGCCGGTTGTTCTATCATCGCTTCGACAATAGCCAGCCAGTCGTGCAGATGAATCCAGGACATCCATTGCTTGCCATTCCCCAGACGGCCGCCTAACCCCAAACGAAACGGCAACAACATGCGTTTCAGTATGCCACCATTATCACCCAGCACCAAGCCGGTGCGTATCAGGCAGACCCGGCTGCCGAATTTTTCCGCTTCTAAGGCTGCGGATTCCCAATCGGCGCACAACTGTTGGGAGAAATCGGCAAGGCTCGCGCTGTTTTCAGTGAGGAATTTGTCGCCTTGATCGCCGTAAACGCCGATAGCCGAGCCGCTTACCAGTGCTGGTGCGGGTTGGGTGGCTGATGCTATCCAGGCCACCAATTGTTTGGTTAATTTAATGCGGCTATCGCGCAATAGCTGTTTGCGTGGCTCGGTCCAGCGTTGATCGAAAATGCCCGCACCGGCCAGGTTGACCACCGCTTTAAAGCTGCCGGCATCCGGTAAGTCGGTGATCGAGCTAACAGCTTGAACGCTGTTGCCGAATGTGGCGAACACTTTTTCGGCGCTACGGCTTAGGATCGTCACCGCATAGTTTTTTTGGATTAGTTGTTTAGTAAGCGCACTGCCCAGAAAGCCGGTGCCGCCGCTAATTAAAATCGAGTTCGTGTTCATGACATTCTGCTCCAGAAACTAATAAGACTAAACCCTACCGTCTATTCAGGGCTTGGTGGGTTAATCGGATTCTGTATCGGGGGATGCGCGGCCTTTCGGAATCATCATTTGACTTAACTGCTTATTTTTAAACCAAATTACAGCGCGAAAACCCAACAGCATAAATATAAGAAGTAAATAGAATAATGGCTCGGCGAGATTACCTTTAAGCTGCCAGAAATAATGAATCATTGCCGCGCCGGCTGCTAGGTAAATAAATCGATGCAGTTTTTTCCAGCTCTTGCCCAAGAGTTTTTTGGACGCTTTAGAGGAGGTAATGCCCAATGAAAAAACGATAATATAGGCAATCAGGCCAAACCAGATATAAGAGCTTTCGAGAATATCGATACCGATGATTCGCCAGGCAAAAACTTGATCAACCGCTAAATAAACCAGGACATGCAAGCTGGCGTAAAAAAAAGCATATAAACCGAATAATTGCCGATACTCGGTCATGCCGCGCCATTTCGTGACGGTTTGTACGGGAGTAATAGCCAAGGTTATCCATAAAAACCGCAAGGCCCAGTCACCTAAACGAATATGTAGGGCTTGCATTTCATTTGAGCCCAGATTATCGAAGGCAATATCGAAAACGACCCAAAGCAGCGGGATAAAACACACCGCGATGGTTAAAGACCGCAAATTATTAATTTGCATAATCATTAGAAAAAATGCCTCAAATCCATATCACGATACAGGTGAGCGACCTGTTCGCCATACCCGTTAAATAGTTCGGTTTGTCGGCGGGGGGTAAAAAAGCCGCTGCCCAATAGCCGCTCGCTATTTTGGCTCCAGCGCGGATGCGGCACGTCCGGATTGACGTTGGCGTAAAAGCCGTATTCGTTGGGCGCAAACTTGTTCCAACTGCTAATCGGCGGCCTTTTCAGTAGTTCTATTTTGACGACGGCCTTGATGCTTTTAAAGCCGTATTTCCAGGGCACTACCAAACGCAGCGGCGCGCCGTTTTGCTTGGGCAAAATGTCGCCATACATACCGGTTGCCAGTATGGTCAATGGGTGCATGGCTTCGTCTATACGCAGACCCTCGACATAAGGCCATTCCAGCATCGCGTTATTGCGTTGCTTGGGCATGCTGTCAGGCTGATGAACCGAAGTGAGTTTTACGAACTTGGCGCTTGATAGAGGTTTTGCGGTTTTCAGTAAATCGCCCAGCGAAAAGCCTACCCAGGGCACTACCATGGACCAGGCTTCGACGCACCGGAAACGATAGATATATTCCTGTAGCGTATGTCTGCTCAGAATATCTTCCAACTGATATGTGCCGGGTTTTTCCACTTCGCCGCCGATCTCGACAGACCAGGGATCTACGCGCAGGATTTGGGCCAGGCTGCTGGGGTCTTCTTTGTTGAAGGCAAATTCATAATAGTTATTGTAATTTTTTGTGGCGTCCGCCGGCGTAACTGCTAACTCATGCGCCGAGAATGGGCTTTTGGGCACGGAGCTCCCTATCGGTTTTGAGGTGTCGGCCAAGCCGGTGCGGATGCTGGTGCCGGTCAGCATCATCGCCGCCATCGCTTTGATCAGAGTGCGGCGTTGCTGAAAAACCAAGGGATCGGTAATTTCACTGCCGGGAATAGTTTTTATTGTTTTTATAATCATGGCTTGATTACCGGTAACTTATCAAAGAAGTTCCATTAATTACTTTTTCCCTTTCGGAATCCAGCCCATTAATTGCCGGATTTTACGTTCGGTAATAAATGCCAGAGAAAACAGTTGAATAAAATTCTCCGCTTCAATCAAATCCAATCCTATATTGGCCGGTACCAGCTCTTTTCGGGTACCAAACATCCGATCCCAAATAGCCAACACTATGCCGTAGTTGCTGTCATGTTCGGAGCGCAAGGTGGAATGGTGAGTGCGGTGCAGGGAAGGGGTGATAATAATTTGGGAGATAGCTGCTTCGTTGGGGACCCGGATATTGGCGTGATGGAAAAATATGAAAAACAACTCGATGATTTCGATGGAAAGTACTAAATACGCATCCACGCCAATCACCACAACAAATACGCATTTATAAATTATTTCTAGGAATAAATCGAAAACATGGAAGCGAAAACCGGTGGAAACGTTAAAGCATTTATCGCTGTGGTGAACTTTGTGGAATCGCCACAAATACTCATACTTATGGCTGGCGTAATGCCAGATAAAAATAGCCAAGTCGAAAAAAGCGAAAGCCAGTAGCCATTTAACCGGGCCGTTACTCAGGCCGCTTAACAAGCCGTAACTGGCGAATTGCTGAGCAACCAGAAATAATGACGACGCTCTGAGCGCAGTTAATATTAAGTTATTGACCAAGAACGCCGTGGTATTGGTGACAAAGGACTCTTTATAAGTTTTGGTGGAAAACTGGCGATAAGGTTTGGTTTTTTCTATGATTAGCAACAGCACGAAAGCCAATATCGCCAGGCCAAATAAGGCTTCGTTAAAAAACAGGCCATCGTCGCCGTTGGCGTTTGCAGTTGTATTCATGGAGACCCTCTACAAAATATATTTATCGCACGGTAATTTAACTTCCTTGAATCGCATCCAATAGACTGGTTAATTCCTTTATTTCATTGTTAGCACTTACTTGCTCGGTAATATCATATTGCACGCCTAGATAATATATTACCCGATTCTTTTTATCCAATAACGGGGTTATCTTTAAACGATTGTGAAATAAAGTACCGTCTTTTTTGTAGTTTCTTAATGTCACTTCAACCGATTCGTGATTCTTCATGGCAGCAGCAATTTTGAAGCGCGCCTCTTGCTCTCTATCTTCACCTTGCAAAAAACGGCAGTTATGACCGATTATTTCGTCATGCGCATATCCGGTTAAACGTTCGAATGCTTTATTGGCGTATATTATAGGCGCGTCTTCAAGGTCCGGGTCCGCCAGCGTGACGCCGTTTACGCATTCGTCCAAAATAGCGGAAAGTACTTGCGGAATAAGCCCGCTATCTTTTTCAACAATAAAAGCCATGGTTAAACTCCGGGTTTTATAATAATTATGAGTTTGTATATGCTAGTTGCATTCTACTAATATTAAATTCTTAATGTTTTCGACGGTGCTTTCCGCACCGTCTTCAATGGCGCAACGAATTAACTTCTCAAAAGGTCGCATGAACACCTCAAGCTCCAAAAATTCAAATCGAAACGTCAAACGGGTGGGTTGCCGGTCTTCTTGAACGACTTCAAGAAAATAACTGTGCTTGTAAGGTTGGGTCAATCCTTGAAAGATAAGCTTGTTTTTGGGTTGATAATCGGTGATTTCAAAAACAGATTCGATTTCGCCGTTGTTATCGTTACGGATTTGTTTGGCCTTGGCGCCGACGAATACTTCTTTGCCGTCGAGAGGTTCAAAATCGACTACTTCAACAGCCCATTTTGGATAATTCTCAAAAAATTTTTCACCGACATAATGAAAAACATCGTCAACTGGTTTGTCGATGTCGATGCATGCCTCCCCGGCAACGGGCTTGTGTGAGTCAAACGGAAATTTGATGTGCATTTGATCGTTCCCCCTCGCGGAGCTTTCTGCTCGGCGTTGTTATAATTTTTCTGGACACGTGAAGCCTATAAAACTGTATTTTGATCTATGGAATTAAATCACTTTCAGGCGGTTAGGCTTTTTGTGTATTTACGCAGTATACCTCGATGGTGTTGATTTAGAGATGGCTTTACAGCTAAACAGTCGATTAGACCGAACTTTAAAAATAAAATATAAATTTGATTTATGGTCTGTGCTAAGCAAAGCCTATCATAATAAAGAGAAATACTTCAGCATCTAATTCTAGTCTATATTGTGTCAGAAAAATTAAAATCCCTAATTTTCCTGGTGCCGCATGGCCGCGCAGCCGCCATAAAGCAGGTGCGATAAGCCCGAGTAAATAAATAATTGCCGGTAGTTTTCGTCGATTTCAATTTGATTAATCGAGCAGTAAAATTCGAGCGAGCCGATCAGTAACAGCAGAAAAACGCCTAACGCGGCCAATGCTTCCGGGCTGTTACTTAATTTATAAAAACTGTAAGCTGCGATTTGGATTAAGCACAAATAAAACATCATTAACCGCATATTGTTTGCCAATGGACCGTACAGATCGCTACTATCTTCAAAAAAAAGCGTATTACCGAATATCGTCGCTGCACCGCTGATCAATAATAGAATCACCGCTACATTAAAATTAATCTGCAACAACAATTGCAGTAGATTCATGGTTTTTGTGGTTATCGATTGAGTATGCATATTGCTACCTCTGAAAAAAAGATACCCTCCAAGAGTACAGCGTTTGGAGGGTACATAGAGGAGGACTTTTAGGACGCCAGTACTTGTCCTTGATCCAGGTGACCGCCGGTTTCGTCGTTTATCGAGTCTTCAATCTCTTCAAAGGATTTTGGCTCTTCTACTTCGGGTTCCGGTGGTGCAAGTTTTTTGCCTTGCAGTAATTCATCGATCTGAAATTTATCGATGGTTTCCCAATCCATTAAGGCTTGCGCCATGTTGTGCAGCACTTCGATGTTTTCTTTCAGGATGGTTTCGGCGCGGTTGTAATTCGCATCGATTACCGCCCGTACTTCTTCATCGATAGTTTGTGCCATCTTTTCCGACATTGGCTTGGATTGAGGGCCCATATAGCCGCCTTCGCTGTCGCCGTAATCCATGGGACCTAAACGATCCGACAAACCCCATTTTGTGACCATGTTTCTAGCCAATTGCGTAGCCCGCATGATGTCGTTGGACGCGCCAGTGGTGACCTTGTTTTTGCCGTAGATCAAAGCTTCCGCTACCCGGCCACCGAACAAACTGGCAATCTGGCTTTCCAGCTTGTCTTTGGAGGCGCTGTATTGATCGCGCTCCGGCAAGAACATGGTGATACCCAAAGCCCCGCCGCGCGGCATGATGCTGACTTTATAGACAGGATCATGCTCCGGCACATTGCGGCCGACGATGGCGTGTCCGGCTTCGTGATAAGCGGTCATCAACAAATCTTCTTTGGTCATCACCATGGTGCGTTTTTCCACGCCCATAATCATTTTGTCGCGCGCTTTATCCAAGTCGTTCATGGTCACGACCCGCTTTTTGTTGCGGGCAGCGAACAAAGCACCTTCGTTGATCAAATTGGCTAACTCCGCACCGGAAAAACCGGGTGTGCCGCGGGCCAGATCGTTGATATTCACGTCTTCAGCCAGCGGTACTTTCGCGCCATGCACTTTCAAGATTTGTTCGCGGCCTTTGATATCGGGCAAACCAACCTGCACTTGCCTGTCGAAACGGCCAGGTCTTAACAAAGCTTTGTCTAACACATCGGCCCGGTTGGTGGCGGCTATGACGATGATGCCTTCGTTACCGCTGAAGCCGTCCATTTCTACCAGCAACTGGTTGAGTGTCTGTTCTCGTTCGTCGTTGCCTCCGCCGATACCGCTGCCGCCACGTTGCCGACCGACTGCATCGATCTCGTCGATAAATATGATGCAGGGTGCGCGTTTTTTGGCTTGTTCGAACATGTCCCTGACCCTGGAGGCGCCGACACCGACGAACATTTCCACGAAATCCGAACCCGAGATAGAGAAGAAAGGTACGCCTGCTTCGCCGGCAATCGCTCTGGCTAACAAGGTTTTACCGGTACCCGGAGGACCCACCATCAATACACCTCGCGGAATTTTGCCGCCAAGAGCTTCGTATTTGCCTGGTTCTCGCAGAAAATCGACCATTTCCACCACGTCTTCCTTGGCTTCTTCCACACCCGCCACGTCGGTGAAACGCACTTTGATCTGGTCTTCAGCCATTAATTTAGCGCGGCTTTTACCAAAACCCATCTGGCCGTCGCGTCCGCCCATCGCGGCCTGCTTGCGCATGAAATACACCAGCACCATGATCAGTAACAAAGTGGGCGCCCAGGAGATGAGAATATTCATCAGGGTGGAGGGCTGTTGTGGCTTCTCAACTTTGATTTTCACGCCATATTCCAGCAACTCGTCGATCATGCGCGAGTCGTTGGGATTGTAGGTCGCGAAACGCGTGCCGTTTTGCCGATGCCCTTCGACGTTATTGCCGTCGATCACCACTTCCGTGACCACTTTATTACGCACATCTTCGATAAAGTCCGAATACGAAATTTCAAAATGCGGGTCGTATTCCGGCATGTTGCGATTCATCACCGCCGACACCACCAACCCTGCTGCAAGCAGGATGGTGATAAAAATGAACATTTTTTTCATGATAGCTGTCTCCTAACTTACTTTTCGCTGGAGAAGTATTTGAAAAAGTCGGAATTCGGTTTTAACACCAAAGTATCCTGAGTTTTTTCAAACGACGTTTGGTATGCCTGCAAGCTGCGGTAGAACGCATAAAACTCGGGGTTTTTACCGTAGCTTTTCGCGTAAATCTCTGCTGATTGCGCATCGCCGCGACCACGAATGCTTTCTGCATCGCGCTGGGCATTGGCCACTATCACATGTTTTTGCTTATCGGCTTCCGCACTGATTTGCTCAGCACTTTCCGCGCCTTGCGAACGGAACTCTCTGGCTACCCGCTCACGCTCGGCGCGCATCCTTTGATATACCGAACTGCTGACTTCCGGCGGCAAATCAATGCGTTTGACGCGAATGTCGATTAACTCGATACCAAACTTTTCGGCAGTCGGCGACAACTTTGCCAGCAAGGTTTGTCTGAGTTCGTTGCGGTCTTCGGAGATCAATTGCTTGATGGTTCGTACGCCGAATTCGCTACGCATCGCATCTTTCATAATTTGATCAAGGCGCAGATTGGCTTGAAACTCGTCGCCGCCGACCGTGGTGTAAAAGAGACCCACATCACCGATTCGCCATTTAACGAATGAGTCAACAATAACGTTCTTCTTCTCGGAGGTAAGAAAACGCTCGGATTTGGCATCCAAGGTCAGCACACGCGCATCAAATGTGCTGACGTTATTGATGATAGGGGTCTTAAAATGTAGCCCGGGAGTGTAGTCGGATGTGACCATCTCACCGAGACGAAACAGAATGGCTTTTTCGTTTTCTTTGACGTAAAAAACCGACATATAGGCCAGTACGCACAGAGTCAAACCGGCCGGAATTAAAACTTGGGTGGTTTTGCTGCTCATTGTTTGCTCCTGCTAGGACGTAATTCGTTGCCGGTGGATTTGCGAGCGCCGTTTTTGTCGCCGTTATGCGGTTCGGAGCTTAGTTCCGGTTCCGTATGGCTGGCGGCTGGCTGTGCATGTTGCGTTACGGTTTGCGGCAAAGGCATGTACATCATCGGGCTGGATTGATCATCGTTCAGCATGATCTTGTTGGTGCTGCTGTACAGTTTTTCCTTGGCTTCCAGATACAAACGTTTACGAGTGATGGCAGGGCTTTTTTCGTATTCCACCAATAATTGGTCGAAGCGTTCGGTTTCGCCTTTAGCTTTTGCCACTTTTTCTGCTTCGTAGGCTTCCGCTTCTTGAATAATCCGCGATGCCGCGCCGCGCGCTTTGGGGATCACTTCATTACTGTAGGCTTCGGCTTCGTTAATCAAACGCTGCTTGTCTTCTCTGGCCCGAATCGCATCCTCGAACGCACCTTGCACTTCCTCGGGCGGCTGCGCGTCTTGTAGGTTGACGCTAGCGATGCTGATACCGGCTTTGTAGCCGTCCATCGCCTCCTGAATCTGTTCTTTAATCTCGGCAACGATTTGGCTGCGACCTTCTGTCAACACGAAGTCCATGTTGTTGCGACCGATTACCGCGCGTTCCACGCTTTCAGTCAGTTGCTTCAGCGTGTTTTCGTTGTTTTTGACATTAAATAAGTAGTCGCGTGCGTTATTAATTTGATACTGCACGGCCAGGCGCACGGTAATAATGTTTTCGTCACTGGTCAGCATCAATGATTCTTGCGGAATAACAGCTGATTTGTTAACCCGGCTGGAATCGGTATAGCCAACTTCGATAAAGCGTTGTTGTTCTACGTTAACGTTGGCGACGCTTTCGATAGGCGCCGGAATGTGCCAATGCGGACCCGGCAAGGTGGTCTCGGAATATGCGCCGAAGCGACTTACCACCCCGCGATTACCCTGGTCCACTATATAAACCCCGCTGGCCAGCCAGACGACGGTCAAGGTGCCGCCCACTGCAGCGGCGATATTGGTTAACGTAAACATACTCTTGTGATCGTTAAAGAAGTCGCCCGCTTTAGTAGAGACTTGCTTCCACTGCTTATCCAATTCCAACTTCCAGTCGGACTGCGGCGTTTGCTTACTGGTGTTTTGTTTTTCTGATGACATAATCACTCCTCTTGTAGTGTTAGCCTGACCTGGGTCAATGATTGTTATTGTTAGCCATCCTTGGGTTCGAGAAATAGCATAAGGTCAAAGCCAAATTGTTGTTTCAGTTTTTTTAATGCTTCATTTTGAATTTGCCTGACTCTCTCCCGAGTAACATGCAGCTGATCCGCTACTGCCTGCAAGGTCATTTCCGTATGATCGCGCAGACCGAAACGCATGGTTAAAATCGCCGCCTGTTTTTCCGGTAGCGAAGCAACTGCTTTGTCGACATATTGAGCCAGATCCTGATCAATTAGTTCATCGAGTGGCAGACTGAATTGATGCTGCTGCATTTTTGCCATCAATTCCAGGTTATCGTCATCATCACCTATAGCCGCATCCAAAGAATGGGTGGCTTGATAGTAACTGCTGATGGTTTTGATTTCTTGCTCGGACAAATCGCAAGCAAGTTTTAATTCGGCGATGCTCGGCCAACGCTCATATTTAAGGTAGCAACTGCGCATGGCCTCGAAGACAGTGGCAGCTTTTTCAGCCAGAGCGACCGGCAAGCGGACAATTTTTTCTTGTTTGACTATCAGTCGGGATATGGCCTGTCTAATCCAGTAAATAGCATAAGTGGAAAAGCAGATGCCGCGATCAGGGTCGAATCTGTCTACCGCTTTTATTAGTCCTACCAAACCTTCCTGCATCAAATCTTCAAAGCTCAGGTTACTGGTTTTGTACTTATGAGCGACAAACGCCACCAGGCCAGTGTTAGCCGAGATCATTTCCTGGCGCAGGCGTCTCAATTCCCGTTTGGCTTTGCCCAGGCGTTTTTTGAAATCTGCGCTGTCTTCGGTTTCGGCGGTCAATACGCCGTCAGCTTGGGCCGCACTGTCCATCAAAAATACCGGTAACAAGTGCAGGCTGTACAACAACCGATTGACCGAACGAGCCACCAAGGATTGTTGCGCGAATTCCGAACCCATAAGTTGTACAACATTCTCGGCTTGTACAACTTTGTCCTGTCCGTTATTCTCGACATAAAGGACTGGATTGTTTTTATTTGCCGCCTGGCTGTTGACCAATAATTGCAGCAGTCTTTTATAGTCTTCAGAGTTCTTGGCGACGATCAGATCCGAGCAGTCCACGCCTGAATTGAGGTCGTGCAAAAATCTGTTGATTATCAAAGCGTTGGTCTGCTTGTTTTCCAGCAATAACGCTAACAGAGTCTGCCTGGCCTGTTCAACTTGAACGGCAAGTGAGTTGGGTTGGGATTCTGTTACCGAATCCATCTCGCTATCGATTGGCAATGTGGCTAAGTTGGACATAATCAATTCACTTGGTTATTTAAGTTGTTGGCAAATAACTTACTAGAATGTAGAATGTTTGTCAAAGTATTTTCTATACAAAAGTTGAACAATGTACTCAATTAAAGCGATTACCTCCTTAACCGGATTAACAGCGGAAACACTAAGAGCCTGGGAACGTCGCTACGCCTGCATCATGCCGGCGCGGAACAGCACCGGGCGGCGTTTCTATTCTCAACAGGATTTGGAAAAATTGACGCTGTTGGTCAATCTGACCCGAAAGGGCCATCCCATCGGCAAGCTGGCTACCCTAGACAACCAGCAGCTACAAGATTTTCAGAAACAAGTCAGTGTTCAACCGTCAGAAGAGCAATCGCCGCTGTTGGCGCAGATCATCGAGTCGTTGAAACACTACCGAATCGAACGTTGCGAGCAGTTGTTGAAGAAGGCTCTGATCGCTGCCGAGCCATTGGACTACGCCAGAGACATTTTGTTGCCGGCCTTGCAAACAGTGGGCGAACTTTGGCATGACGGAAAATTGAACATCGCCCAGGAGCACATGTTTTCCAGTTGCATCAAACGGATTGTGTTGAGCATGGTGAACAATTTGCATCATCACTCTAAAAATAATCCGGGCATGCTGTTTGCGACGCCTAGCGGCGATCCGCATGAATTCGGGATTTTGGTGAGCTGCTTGATCGCTGCCAATCAGGGCTACAACTGCTATTATTTGGGTGCGGACTTGCCGGCCAAGGATATTATCGAGGCCTGCCAGCACTTGAAGCCGGACGTGATCGTCATGGGATTGGTAAAGACTCCGCCGGAGCAAGTAACCCTCGATGAATTACAGCTGATAATAGACTCGGTCAACAGCGAGGCTACCAAGGTATGGCTGGGCGGCAGTGGGGCTTATTTTTACTATGCGCAATTGCAAAACGATTTGAGCAACTGCGAATTGATCACCGATATAGATCATTTCAACGCCAAAGCTCAGCAACAGCAGTTGTCCAACTGAATTACAGGCTAAATCCAGACAACTTGCTGGAGATGATCCGGTGCCAGCCGCTTGCCGAACTTTGGTCAGGCAGAAACGTTGAATGCGTTAGGGATATTCCAGTTATTTTTTAGTTCGCTCAAGAGCTTTTCTCAAAAGCTACTACAGACAGACACGTGGCAACCCATTTGCCCCCAATCATTTAATCAACCCGCTAGTAGGTGAACGGCATGAACGAAGATACATTCAACATGGAAATCAGAAAATTCCTAAAAACAGTCGGTATCAGTTCGCAGCGCGAGATTGAACACGCAGTGGCGAAAGCGCTGGAAACCGGAAAATTAAACGGTTCGGAAAGCATCAGCGTGAAAATGACTCTGGAAGCGCCTGCGGCAGGCATCAGCCATTGTATTGAGGGGACTATCGCGCTGGAATGACGGGCGCTTTTTTGAAGGGCGGCAGACCAGTGTGGATTTACGCTGGTCGCTTAGGCTAAAGGCGGGGATTAAGACACGGATTCTTTTTTGGCCTTTTTCGCGGCTTTTTTTTCTTTCGGACTCAAGGCCGGTTGTTTTTTGGTTTCCTTATTGCTTTTTTGCGCTTTGCTCATGGTGTTTACTCCGAATTATTGATGGTTTTGTCTGGCGAATAATCAAAATGATGCCTGTATGCCAGTGAACACCAACGACTTGAAATAACCCGTAAGCGAAGTTATACACCTATTAGGCGTAGAGAACTGGCCTGGTTTGCCGTTGCCCAGTTTTTGGGCTGGTAGCATGTTCAAACAGAGTAGCCCAGGGGGTATTTGCAAATATTCCTAATCTCCGCACTGTTCAATGCGCAAGACCCGTAAAATCAACAAGCTAGCGTCTGAAATACGCGGGAATGACAAATTTTTACATGTCCTCCATAATCAACCAATGGTCAGTTTGTTCAAATACCATTAGGTACTTTCGCCAATTCAAGTCATGAATGAAATTACGTACGACATCGATAGTTTATTGATTGCCTGTGTGTTGCTGGGATCCATGGCAGTGACCATCGAGCTGGGTTACCGCTTGGGTTTACGGATTAAGCCTAAGGTGGACGATAATTTCAAAGCCCATGTCAATTCTATTTCCGGGTCATTACTCGGCATTCTGGCATTGTTGCTGGGTTTTACCTTCTCGTTGTCCTTACAACGCTACGATAGTCGGAGTGAGGCGGTGGTCGACGAAGCCAATGCCATTGGTACCGCTTATTTGCGTGCGCAATTATTGCCGAAGTCAGTCAGTGCAGAAGTCAGCGGCGTAATACGCAATTATCTGGATTTGCGGGTCAGAACCGGCTATGTCGATCTAACCCAGCGTGGGCAGAGGGAGGCGCTGATTGCGGAGGCCGGACGTATGCAAGCGAAACTTTGGGATTACGCCCGGCAAGCGAATGAACTGGCACCCAGCCCGGTGACCACCGGATTGTTTATCCCCGCCTTGAACGATTTGATCGACAATTTTGGGAAACGCGATGCCGAAGTAAATCGGCATGTACCCGAGTTGGTGCTGGGCTTGTTGTACATCACTTTTGTAATGAGTGGCGCTCTGGTGGGCTATACAAACGGTCTGGCCGGGCATCGCACATCGTTTGTTACGTACATCATGGTCTGGCTGATTGTGGTCATGGTGTTCATTATTCTGGATTTGGACCGGCCGTATCGGGGCGTAATCCGTGTGAGTCAGCAGAGTATGATCGACTTGCAGAGCGCTATTCGCGATGACGGGCGTACCGATAGCTCGCATTAGTATTTTTTAACAACCGGAGAGTTTCGCCATGTTGGACATTATCCTGATCCTCATTGCAATTGTTGTTCTGATTATTCTGGCTTTGGCCAGCAGACAGCCGGATACGTTCCAGGTTTCCCGGTCCATCAGTATGGAGGCGCCGCCGGCAACGGTTTTTACCCAAATTAACGATTTGCAGAACTGGCAGGCTTGGTCGCCCTGGGCCAAACTTGACCCCAATGCCAAAAACAGCTTTTCCGGGCCGCAAGCCGGTGCCGGTGCCAACATGAGTTGGGCCGGCAACAACAAGGTGGGCGAGGGCAGTATGACCATTGTCGAGAGTCGCCCGCACGACTTGATTCGTTTCAAACTGGTTTTTCTTAAACCGTTTAAAGCCTGCAATACCGCCGAGTTTACCTTCAAATCCGCTGGGGAAAATACTGTTGTGGTCTGGAGTATGTCCGGCAAAAATAACTTTATCGGCAAACTCATGAGCCTGATCATGAATTGCGACAAAATGGTGGGTGGTCAGTTTGAGCAGGGCTTGTCGGCTATCAAATCGATCGTGGAAGAGGCCGGCTAGATCGGATTGAATAGCTTGGTCGGAGGGTAAACGAATATTTCCAAATGGAGGCGTCGATATTCAGTTGAATAAATCAAGCCAGCCAATTTTCCGATATCAAGCCCTTTACATCTTCGAATTCGCGCAAATTGTTACTCGCTAGGATTAGCCATTGACTGCGGGCGTGGGCCACAAAAGGCCGCATCGGCAATAGCAAGCTAATCCTGGATTTCTGCCCACGCACTCTGCAAATAAAGCGCCTCAACCTTTTGTCTTGCCCAGGGCGTCTTGCGCAAAAACTTCAGACTGGAGGTGATGCTGGGGTCTTTGGCAAAGCAGTTGATGTCGATGCGGCTGGCTAATTCCGCCCAGCCGTATTTTTCCACCAAACGAGTCAGCAGTGTTTCCAGCGTGATGCCATGCAATGGATCTTGCTTGCCGGGTTTAGTCATCGGCGGCTTCACCAGGATTGGTTTCGGCCTTTTTCACGCGAATCCGGTTGCCGTCCATTTCCAGACCATTCAGGGTTTTGATGGCGGCCTTGGCTTCACCGGGTTTGGGCATCTCTACAAAGCCGAAGCCTTTGGAGCTATTGGTGTCTTTGTCCATCACCAGCGAACAGGATTGCACGCTGCCGTGTTCCGCGAACATGGCCCGCAGTTCGGTTTCGGTGGTGGTGCGGGGAAGATTGCGTATCAGTAATTTCATGGGTTTGCTTATTTATGCTAAAGGGCCGCAACTATACAACTTATCCGATTGGGCTTTTTTGCTAAATACGCGCTGTGCGGCAATCGATTTAGGTTTTGTCGGTTATGCGACAATCAATCGGTTAGTCAACGCGCAGCAATACGCTCTATTTGCGCGTAAAACCGACAATTCGCCGAGTTTGGCGGGCTCGCTGATGGCGGGATTACCGTGGTGCGATTATTGCTGCAATGTGGTTTTCCATCACCGGATCGGTACTATGCGCTACGAACCTTACCAAGAAGAATATGATGCGGCTCAGTCCATGAGCGACGAAGATCTGTTGGAATATTTTATGTATCGTATCGTCGAAATGGACGAAGTCTGGGGCTTGAAAGAAAGCCGGCAATGGATTTTGCGGGTGGTGGACGGCCATGAAACCTTGCCGGTCTGGCCCTACCGGCGCTACGCTGACGAGGCGGCGGTCGGCGAATGGGAAAACATGATAGGCGTGGCGGAGACGCTGGATTTTTTCATGTATCAAGTCTTGAACAAGCTGACCGCACAGGGGGTCCTGGTGGAAATCATGCCCCGAAAAGCGGCGGCCGGCTGTCTGATTAGCCCGCAACGGCTGTTTAATTTTCTGGAAGGTATGCGCGATTCGCGCGACTTTGTGCTGGACGATTAACGCCGTAATCCAGAGCCTGACCTAGCTTGCGGCACGCAGGAACACCGATACTGCGGCCGCGCTAATTAGTCACCAGCAAAACCCGCGTTGGCGTTCAGTAAAGTATCGATCCCTTTAAAAATGTTAGAGTAAACACCTGCTAATCGGTCTTTAGAGGTGTTATGCACTATTGGGATTTCTCCGGCGCTAGGTATTCGGCGGCTTGGCTATTGCTGGCTAGCTTGGTGTCCAGCGGGACCCAGGCCGATGTTTATCGTTTGTCGATCTCGGAAAAATCGATCAATCTGATTGGCGAAACCCAGCAGGCCGTGCTAGTTGACCAGGCTTTGCCGGCGCCTACCTTGCATTGGCGAGAGGGTGAGGAGGTGACTTTGCAAGTCACTAATCTACTCAAAGAAGCTACTTCGATACACTGGCACGGTATCATTCTGCCTTATCAAATGGACGGCGTGCCGGGCATCAGTTTCGACGGTATAGCGCCCGGCCAGACCTTTACCTATCAGTTTAAAGTCAAGCAAAGCGGCACCTACTGGTATCACGGCCATTCCGGGATGCAGGAGCAACAGGGCTTGTTTGGCGCGCTGATCATCGCCCCGCAGCAAGAGCTGCAAAAGGTGGATCGCGATTATGTGGTCATGCTGTCCGATTGGCCGCGTGCTGACCCGGTGCGGACCATGGCGCGCTTAAAAAAACAAAGTGACTATTACAATTTTCAGCAGCGCACAGTAGGCGATTTCTTCGCCGATATTCAACGCTTGGGGTTTTGGGAAACCGTTAGTGATCGGCTAGCCTGGGGCGAGATGCGCATGGAACCCACCGATCTAGCCGATGTGACTGGCGCCAATTACCGATTTTTAATCAACGGTCAAACTTCGGAAGCGAAACCGCTTTACCTATTCAAACCCGGCGAAAAACTGCGTTTGCGCTTTATCAACGCTTCAGCGATGACCCATTTTGATGTGCGGTTGCCGGGGCTGAAAATGACGGTGATCGCCGCCGACGGGCAACCGGTCGAGCCGGTCGATGTGGCGGAATTTCGGATTGCGGTGGCGGAAACCTACGATGTGTTGGTGCAGCCGCAAACCGAACAGGCTTACAGTATTTTTGCCGAAGGGATGGATCGCAGCGGTTATGCCAACGCGACGTTGACGCCGCGCGCAGACTTGCCTGCCGCGTTACCGACAATGCGCCCCATGACTTTGCTGACCCTGGCGGATATGGGCGGTGAGCATGCCGGCCACGCCGCTCATCAAACATCGGTTCAGCCGGCTGCCGGCGAGGAAGTCAGCCACGCGCATACGGAACTCTCGGCTAAACCCGAACCCACCATGACGCAACACGCCGGCCATGAGCATGTAACTGTCGAGACAGCGCCAAACCCGCATACCGGACATGTCATGCCAGCTGAGGACACCCGAAATACAGCAAAACCATTGAGTTATAGCCAGTTAATCGCCGCGCAACCCAATCACGTGCTGATGGGGTCGCCGGATCGGGAAATCACGTTGCGGTTAACCGGCAATATGCAACGCTACATTTGGTCGTTCGACGACACCAAATACGCCGATGCGGAGCCGATTCGGGTCAAGTTCGGCGAGCGGATTCGCTTTACCTATGCCAACGAAACCATGATGAACCACCCTATCCATATCCACGGCCTCTGGCAGTATTTGGACAACGGTAACGGCATGTACAACCCGAAAAAACATGTGATTAACGTCAAACCCGGCCAGACCGTCAGTGTCGATGTACCAGCCGATGCGGAAGGGGAGTGGGCCTTTCATTGTCATTTGCTCTATCACATGGATACCGGCATGTTTCGTAAATTAATCGTAGAAAAGGCGAAACATGAGCATCAGTAATGCCTGGTTCTCCAAGATGACCCGCAAGTACTCCATGACCGTCATTCCCGCGAAAGCGGGAATCCAGCGTGACGACTGGGCTTCCTTCTGCACGGGAACGATGACTTCCAAGGTCTCGTTTAATAGACATATAAATGTTTGGTTCTGTCTGCTGCTGGTGTTGTATTGTTCTGCCGCAACGGCGCACGACAGCTCAATGGTCTTTAATCATTTCAAGGCCGATAGGCTCGAATACGAAGGCAATCAAGGGCTACATCTGTTCAAATGGGATGTGCAGAACTGGACCGGCACTGACGAAAACAAGCTTTGGTTGAAATCGGAAGGCGATTATTCCGCCGATCAAAATATCTTCGGCCGCGCCGATTTACAGATCCTGTACAGTCGCAATATCGACACGTTTTGGGATTTTCAAATCGGCGCCCGGCGGGCGATAGAACCAGAACGTACTTTCGATGCGGTCATCGGCTTTCAAGGGCTGGCGCCGTATTTCATCGAAGTGGACAGCGCGATGTTCATCAACGAGAAAGGCAATGTGTTGGGACGCTTGACGCTGGGTTACGAACTGCTGTTGACCCAGCGCCTGATTCTCCAGCCACGCGTGGAAGTGAATGTCGCCGCGGAAGACATACAAAATCGCGGCGTGAAAGCCGGCGTGACCGAATTTGAAGCCGGCTTTCGCTTGCGTTATGAGATCGAACGCGAGTTTGCGCCTTACGTGGGCATGGACTATGTCGAGGAAGCATCGCTCCGCGAGCACCAGCACAGTTTGCGCGGTGTCGTGGGTGTGCGGCTTTGGTACTAAGCCGTTGCGGACCTATATATTTTTGAAAAAATAAACTCCAATTTTTTAAGCCAATGGGGATTGGCAGACTATTGGAATTGCCAGGAGAAAGTTTTTGACACAATCATTTTACGACTTAAGTTATTCTGATTTAGAAACGGTTATAAATCAGAATAATTTAAACCAATCGGTAGCGGGAGTTCTATTTAATTGGCATTATAAGAAAAAAGAAAGCATTCAATGTCGTGATAATATTTCAAAATCCTCATTGGCTTTTTTTGAACAACAATTCGACTTTTCTCTGCCGGAAATCGATTTAGTTCATGAGTCGTCAAAAGATCGAACAGTAAAGTTTCTGTTTAAGCTCAAAGACAATCATAAAGTCGAAACTGTCCTTATTCCGTTTAACAATAAATATTCTATTTGCCTGTCATCGCAGGTTGGCTGCGCAATGAATTGCTCTTTTTGTTTTACCGGAGAACAAGGACTTAAACGGAATTTGACTACCAGTGAAATTGTTGGCCAGTTTCTCCAGGCTTGGCGTTGGTTGGCAAGCAATAGGCCTGGAGAAGAGCGGATTTTAAATATTGTTTTTATGGGGCAGGGCGAGCCTTTACATAATTTTGATGCTGTTAAAAAAGCCTGTGAAATTTTTTTAGCGCAACACGGCACATCAATAGGTGTGCAAAAAATTACAATTTCAACGGCGGGTTATATTCCTGGGCTTAAAAGATGGATCCAGGAAGTTCCCGGGGTGAACTTGGCATTGTCGCTACATTCACCGTTCACTGAAAAGAGGAATGAGCTTATTCCCATTAATAGAAAATATCCGTTGGCTGAGGTATTAAGCTATATTGACGCGATACCTTTGCAAAAAAAGCAATTTATTACCTATGAATATATTCTGATAAAAGGTTTCAATGACTCTGCGGATGATGCTAAAAAATTGGGAGGGTTACTGGCAGGTAAACGTGCTTATATAAACTTAATTCCTTTTAACGCATTCCCTGGCTCACGTTACGAAAGTCCTGATTTGCATGAGGTCGAAAGCTTTAAAGCAGTATTAGATGAATTTAGAATCCCGACTTTAATAAGAGGCACTAAAGGCGATGACGTATTGGCAGCGTGCGGACAACTTAATTCTAAAAATTAAAAAATTCCTCCCTTCAATATTTCGGCAGGATGGCAATATGACAGCTGTGCGGACCAGCCATACACACCCGCTTCAGATTGCAGAAGTGCGTGCGAGTCCTGCGCATGGACGGATCGGCATTACTTTCTGCCCCGGTAAACATGACCATTTTGCGCACACGGGTGCCTGGGAACGCGACCTCGGTATCGATTTGGATGCCATCGCCGCTTGGGGGGCAAAACTGGTGTTGACGCTCGTCGAACCCGCAGAGCTTAAAGCCCTCAAGGTGCCGCAACTCGGACATGAAATTCGCAGACGCGGCATAGCCTGGTTACATCTGCCGATTGCCGACTTTTCCGTGCCTACTCAAGCTTTTGAACAGCACTGGGTCACGCAAGGCCGCGAGATCCGCGAGATGTTGCGGAACGGCGATGACTTGCTCGTGCATTGCAAAGGAGGTTTGGGCCGGGCGGGTATGATCGCGGCGCGGCTGTTAGTGGAATTGGGCATGGATACCGAAGAGGCGATCCAGAACGTTCGGCACGTGCGTAAGGGTGCCATCGAAACGCCTGCGCAATTGGCGCTGGTGCGTCGCACTAAACCCATCCCTTAAGCCGGGGAATATAGCGATACGTGCAGCTATGCCAACTATTGATACCACGACCATGCAACGGATTGGCGGGCAATTGGGTACCAATCCCGCAGGCGTTTTTCAGGACGGTAAAGGTCGACGCTACTACGTGAAAATCCTGGAATCTGCGGCGCATGCGCGCAATGAACTGATCGCAGCCAAGCTCTATCAACTGGCTGGAGCGCCCACTTTGACCCATGTGAGAACAATAGCGGCGGACCAGGTGGCGACAGAGTGGGTGGAGCTCGACAAGAAATGCATCGCTCATCTCAACGAAAGCGAACGCAAACAAGCTCAGCAGTGGTTTGGTGTGCATGCCTGGACCGCCAACTGGGACGCTGCCGGCTTCAATGGCGATAACCAAGGTGTTGTCAACGGCAAAGTGCTGACATTGGATGTGGGCGGCGCACTGGCATTCCGGGCTCAGGGCGATCCGAAAGGCAAAGCATTCGGTACTCGCGTCGACGAACTCGATGTGCTGCGCCGCGATGCCGGCAACCCGCACGCCGTCAAACTCTTTTCCGACATGAGCGCCGACGACATCAAGCGGGCTATAAACGTGGTGGTACGGATTCCGGACGAGAAAATTCGCCAAGTCATTCTTGGCAGCGGCGGTACCCATGCGTTAGCCGACAAAATGATTGGACGCAAAGCCGATATGGCTGGGCGCTAGTCTATTTGTGCGGAAGAGTTAATGGATTAGTTACGAGCGTCGAAAACGCGCCGGTTGGGGGCACTGTCCAATTTCAATAGGTGGCATCCTTTGGACCTCCGACTGTCCGGTATTTGGCAAAAAAATGACATTATCGCTGCCTCATCCCGGCGAATGGTGGTCAGGCAGGTGAGACAACTGTGCCGACATTCTCAAAGTAATAGCAGTCATTGGCGATTTTGTGTCAGCAAATCCGAAGCAATATCCCCCAACTTCTTCAACGCTTTTTCTACCCTGTCGTTCCAAGGTACGGCGCAACTCAAGCGAATGAAATTGCCGAATTTCTTTTGTGTGGCCGAGAACAAGGGGCCGGGGGCGATGATGATGTTTTCCTGACTGGCCCGGCGGTGCAGTTCCATCGCATCGACGCCGGTTGGTAATTCCACCCACAAGGCAAAGCCGCCCTCCGGTTGAGTAACGCGGGTGCCTTCGGGGAATAACAGGCTGACGGCTTTAACGGTCAATGCCACGTTGCGGGCATATTCCTGACGCACCTGCCGTAGATAGCGGTCGTAACCGCCTTGTTCCAACATGTGCGCAACTATCAGTTGGTTCAGAGTCGGCACGGCTTGGTGTTTCATGTATTTCAGATTTTCCACCCGCGCCATGTGGCGGCCCGGCACCAGCCAGCCCACACGTAAGCCTGGCGACAGGGTCTTGGCGAAGGAATTGCAATACAACACCTGACCGTTCCGGCTCCAGGCCTTGCAGACCGATGGTCGCCGCAAGCCAAAGCCCAGGTCGCCGTAGACATCATCCTCGACCAATGGAATCTGATGTTCTTCGAGCAGAGCCACCAAGGCTTGCTTGCGTTCGTCGCTCATGCACGAGCCGAGCGGATTGTTGTAATTGGAGACAATCAAACAGGCTTTGATCGGCCATTGCTCAATAGCCATTTGCAGCGCATCCAACGACAGACCTTCGCGCGGATGCGTGGGGATCTCCAATGCCTCCATGCCGCAGGATTCAATGACTTGCAATAAGCCGTAAAAAGTCGGCGATTCGATAGCGATCAAGTCGCCAGGTTCGCAAATAGCCATTAATGCCAGCCTGACCGCCTCGCGCGCACCGTGGGTCACCACAATGTCGTCCGGGCTGTCGGCGCATTGCAATTCCACCATGCGCTTGGCGATTTGTCGGCGCAGTTCCTGATTACCCAGCAATTCGTCGGCGTCGAAACAGCGCTTACCAAAAGAGCGCGCCACCTTGCCGGTAGCCTGTTGCAGGGCATGGGTGGGTAAAAAATCGGCATGCGGTACAGAAGAGCCCAAGTTGATCTGATACGGGTCTTTGGCCGCACGGAGAATTTGCCGGGTTAGCGATTGGCCGGTGACTTTGGCGGGTGTGACCGGCGCATCGGAAATGTCCGGCTCCACAATCGCCTGCCGACGGAAGCTGCTGACATAGTAACCGGAACGCAAGCGCGCTTGAATCCTACCGCTGTCTTCCAACAGGCGATAGGCTTCCAGCGCTGTCGAAACACTGACATTCAATTGCTGACTCAGCTTCCTGACCCCTGGCAGTTTTTCGCCTGGTTTGTAAACACCCTGCTCGATATGCGCAATCACCGTATCGGCGACGGTTTCGTACAAGTGTTTCATGTTTTTATCCAAGTTAATCCTTGCATTTGCGCTGGGCATTGCTTGTTTTGCTTCGATCAGCAAGCGCCATTATAAAGGCAACTGTGCGCTTGCCTGACCAAACCGCTCACTAGCGCCTAAACCTCAGCCGCTTCCTTAACCGCCAATTTACGCTGAATCACATCCGCCAAATACTCGGCATCATCGGCAATCCCCAGGAACCGTCCGGAACCCCAGGTATGCAACCAAGGCAAACCGATAAAATACAAACCCTCCACGTTGCTGACGCCGCGATCGTATTGCGGAAAGCCGCGGCCGTCGAAGGCAGACAGTTCTATCCAGCGATAGTTTGGTCTAAAGCCAATGGCCCAGATTATACTGGTGATGTTTTCGGCATCGGCGTCGATGCTGGTAGGATCGAACTCTGGTTCCCAGACTTTGCGGAACGGCGGTTCGACCGGCGCATCGATATTGTGTTCGGCAATGTAGCGGTCAATGTCGTTGCGGATATTGACGTAGATTTCGTCGGCATCGTCCAGGTTTTTGGTTAAATCGGGTAAAAATTCCAAGTTGCTGCCGTCGATATTGGCCATGCTGCCGTAAAGTTTCACGCCTTCCAAGGCAAATTTCCGCAAGTCGATTTCGTGACCGCCGCTACGCCCGGTCAAGTAATGATTGGTTTTATGCTTGGCTTCGTCGCCCAAGGGATGGCGGTCGATGGTCAATTGATAAAAGCCTAGGTCAAACAACCATTCCGTGGTTTCGCGGCCGCGATACACGCGCGGCGAACGCGGGGCGCTACCAACGGCAAGATGCACCTTGCGACCGGCCAGATGCAGGTCTTCCATCAACTGCACGCCGGATTGGCCGGTGCCGACCACTAACACTTCACCTGCAGGCAGTTGCTCGGGGTTGCGGTAATTGATCGAATGAATCTGGGTGATGTGCTTGGGCAGACTGTGCGCATAGTCGGGCACGATAGGAATATCGTAGCCACCGGTTGCCACCACCACGTGGTCTGCGGAAAACTCACCTGCCGAGGTGCTGACATGTAATTGGCCTTGCTCACCCCGCCATACTCGATTTACCGCTACACCTTCCATGATGGGCGGATTCACTTTTTTGGCAAAAGCTTCAACATAAGCGACGATTTCATCTTTCAGCATAAAGCCTTGCGGATCATCACCCTGATAAGGAAAGTCCGGCAATTGGCATTGCCAGTTTGGGGTGACCAAACAAAAGCTGTCCCAGCGGTCGTTACGCCAGGCATGGCCGATACGGTTTTTTTCGAAGATGATATGGTTAATGCCGTGTTTTTGCAGATTGTAACTGACGGACAAACCGGCCTGGCCGCCGCCGACGATAATCGTGTCATAGTGCAGGCGGGTGTTTTCTGATTTTTGTTTCATGGCGTCCTCGTTTTGGTTTTTTGCTATTCGCGTTGAGTGGGTGTGTTGTATTTGTCTATTCGATGAACTCGGTCACGCTGACCTGGGGATTTTCACTTCCCAAAAATTGGCTGGCCTTGGCTTCGATTTCCGCCAATTGGCTCATCGCGCTGGAGCAGGTGTAGCCGTATTTCTGCCGCACCCGCTCGCTGGCAATTTCCAACGCTTCGCGGCTGTGCTTGACGAATTCCGGCAAGGGATAAGTCTGTCCGGGCTGGAAATAATCCTTGATCACCAATGACGGCGAATAACACAGGCTTTCAGTCTGGTCCGGCCAGCGGACGCGGAAGCGCATTTCAGGCATGTTTAGTTCCTTTGGCTTTGATGAGTGAACGGTAAATTTCAAGATGGGTATGTGCTGATTGCGCCCAGGAAAATTGCTCGCTTAAACGCCTAGCGATAGTTGGCAGGCTATCCGTGGGGAAATCATCGACGGCCGTCAGCATCGCGTTTGCGATCACAGCGCTGTCTTCCGGGTCAATCCAGATGCAGTCCTGATATTGCAAATAATCGGTAAACGGCGGCCGCAGCGAAACGATGGCCGGCGTGCCGGAGATAATGGCCTCCAGCACCACCAGGCCAAAACCTTCGGTCAATGATGGAAACACCAGTGCGTCAGCCAGACGAAACAAACTCGGCATGTCCGCATCGGGCAATGGGCCGGTGATGAGCAAAGCTTGGCCGGGGCCATCCTGAATACCGCTCTCGGCGACGGAGGCGTTGAACTGTTGGCGGTAGTTGCTGTGGTCTAGTAGGCTGGCACCGCCGACGATGATCAACTGCGCATTGGGGCGCTGCTGCAAAACTTGGCGGAATGCGGTGAAGATGCGCAAGGTGTTTTTGCGCGCCTCAATGCCGCCGACTGCGAGAAAGATCGGCCCGCCCCGTGTCAAACCTAACAATTGGCGCAGTGCTTCGTCATTAGCTTGTGGTGTGGGCGAATAGCGTTGAGTATCAACGCCGTTATTGACTTGCACGGCGGTAACCCGATGCTGGATATGCAATTTGTCCTGCCAATCACGGCTGACGCACAAGACTTGTTGCGCGGCCAGGAACGAACGGCTTTGCCAGGTCAGCAACGAAATGTCGTCGAACCGATCCAGATGATGCACGGTGCGAACAAAGCCATTAATGATGCCGCGCTCGCGCAGTTCGGCCATCGCGCAACCGCTGATAGCATCTTGAGCATGGTAAATATCGAATGTCTCAGCATTGGGCTGGCTGAAGTAATCGAGATAAGCCTGAATGCGTTGAGCAACAGCAGCAACCAAGTCGCCACTCAAGGCGGGTAGTGGTATCAGGGTTATGTGGCAGCGTGTGGCGCGAAAGAAATTCTTGCCGAGTTCCGCGCCGGCGATCAAGGTCACATCGTGCCCCAAGTCCTGCAAGGCTTCCGCCAGTTGCATGGCGTGTACCACACCACCGCGTGGGTTAACAGAATGAGTCAGCATGGCAATGCGTAGTCTTGGCATGACTAGTCCTGCCGTTTTGGGCCGCAGCCAATCAAAGCTTCGCTGTGTAAATCCCAGAGTAGTTGTTCTTCGTCGCCGGCTTTAAGCCGTAACTGACCGCTATCATCAGTTCTGCCGATTGCCGCGCACGCAATACCGCGTTGCTTAAACAGTTCAATCACGGCTTCGGTATCATGGGTATCGACGCTCAGCACGAAGCCGTAGCTGGGAAAGCAGCACAACCATCTTTCCAGATCGATATTGCTGGGGCGGGGAATCGCGTTGATGTCGATCACGCCGCCCAAATCGGAGCACTCCAGCAGCATCAACAGCGTGCCGATCACGCCGGCATTACTGATGTCCTTAGCCGACGCGCATAATTCAGTTTCAGCCAGTGTTGGCAAAAGCTCTAAATCCTGGCGCAGACGTTCGGGCGGCGCGCCGGTGCTGGCGTCCCACCAGAGATACGGTTCCCGAAAATGGCCGCGCAAATCAATAGCCGCTAACAGAATTTGCTCGGGTTTGGCGGCAAAGCTGCTCAATAGCCGTTTGGCACGGCCCAGGATGGCTACCGAGAATTGCGGAGCATCGTTTCTTAAATTGGTATGGCCGCCGACCACTGGCACGCCGTAGACGTGCGCAGCGGTTGTCAGCCCCTCCAGAATCGGTTTGGCTTGGTTTTCGCCGTTGCTCCAGATGGCATCGACGACGGCGATAGGCCGACCGCCCATTGCATAAATATCGCTGACATTGACCATTACCCCACAATAGCCGGCAAACCAGGGCTGGCTGGCGACAAAGTCATTCAGATAGCCTTCGCAGGCCAGCAATAGATAGCCGTCAGCATCGGGAATGGCAGCGCAGTCGTCGCCTAATGCAATCTCCGCACCGGCATACTGAGGCAATTGCTTCATCACCAAGGCAATATCGCGCTTATGCGCCAGCGCTAAGCCTTGGCGGATTTTGAGCGTTAAATCAGCGAGCCAAGTCATGCCGCAACTCGATTAGTCGTAACAAAACCGATAGCGCCGTCCGCATAAGGCGGATACCAAGCCAATTCGGCTTGCATCAGATAATGCGGCCTGCCATGCACGGAGATTTCCTCTAAGGATTTCCAGTGCAGGCGGCGGAATAATAGTTGGTTTCGACTTTGCACCTGTGCCAGAAAGCGGGTGCAGCCCTGAGCGTGCGCTGAAGTGACGGCCAATTTGATCAGCGCCGCACCGAGACTGCCTTGTTTACGATAGTCTTGATCCACCGCCAACCTCGAGCCCCACCAAACACCGGGTTTTTCCTGATGAATGCGCACGGTGCCTACTACCCGATCCGGCATACCGGCCACGCAGGCGATGGCGACGATGGGTGTGGCGATGTTGTCAATGTCGTCCAGATCGTCGCCGGCAAAGATACCTTGTTCCTCACAGAACACTGCCTGACGTAGCACCAACATTTGTTTACGCTCCCAATCCTCGGTGACGAATTTGATCAAGTAGGCGTTGGCAAAAAACGGTTTAAAGTTATCTACCCACATCTCACACCTCATAACTGGCCAGCGCCGAGCAGGCGCCGCATTTGGCGCAGCCGGCGTTCATGTCTTGGGATAGCAGATTTGCCTGCTTCAGCATCGCGCCCAATGGCGGCAGGATTTTCGCCATAAAGCCTGGCGTCGGCGCCGGATGGTTTGCCAAGGGCGTGCCGGTGATGGGTACGAAGGGCACGACAAAGGGGTAAACGCCTTTGGCTATCAACCGTTCGGAGACCGACAAAATCGCTTCCGGCGTATCTCCCAAGCCAGCCAGGATATAAGTGCTGACCTGACCGCGACCAAATACTGCCACCGCGGCATCGAAGGCATCCATGTAACGCGCCATCGGCACGCTGGCCTTGCCGGGCATGATGCGGGCGCGCACTTCTGACGTGACCGCTTCCAGATGCATGCCTAAGCTGTCTATGCCAGCAGCCTTCATCCGTTCGAACCAGATGTCGTCCTCCGGCGGCTCGCATTGGCCTTGAATGGGTAGATCGACTAACGCCTTAACGGCTGCAGCGCTTTCGCAAAGCAGCGCCGCGCCTCTATCGGTTAGATTCGGTGTACCGGTGGTCATGACCATGTGTTTGACCTGATCCAGTTCGACCGCTGCTTTCGCTACCTCGGCCAGTTGTTCCGGCGTTTTACGTAAAATGGTTTTGCCCGCTGCAAGTGATTCGCCGATGGCGCAAAACTGGCAGGAGGTTTTACGGTTGCCATAACGGATGCAGGATTGCAGTAGCGTGGTCGCCAATACATCGGACGAATGCAGCGTGGCGATCTGCGAATACGGGATGCCATCGGCAGTCTGCAAATCGTAAAAACGTGGCTGGTGGGGAAATTCAATATGGCTGACTACTACGCCATCGCGACGAATCTCGCTGATGCCGTGTATGTCAGGCCGACTGGCGACGAACGGCGACTCGCAAGCCGAAACGGTAGCAATCGGTATCATCACGGTTCGGCCAGCCAACTTAACGGCTTTGTGATCGGAAGGACCGGCGCCACCACGGCGGCCGGTTACGCCGACTTCACTGTCTTCCAGGCGTAAGCCTAAGGACTGCAGATCGGCGATCAGCTCTGCCAGACCAACATTAGTTTGTGTTGATAGCATCATCGCGTTCGCTCTCTTGGACGGGTTGAGTTGAAACGGCTGGTCGTTCGCTGAACATAGGTGCCGCCGGCCTGTCGTCAATGCGCAGGCTAAGTAGTTCCGGCCTAGCGTAATGGCCGACCGCATCCATCATGCGTTTGCGTTTGGTGATTAAATTCATATCCAGATCGGCGATCAATATGCCTTCACCTTCGCGCAAGGGTTCGACAACATGCTGACCTTCCGGCGAGATGATGGCGGTGCAGCAACCGCCGCGCAGGGCTTTTTGCAGGCCAGGATCAGTGGTCACCGTGTCAATTTGTTCGTCACTGAGCCAACCGGTGGCGTTAACTACAAAGCAACCGGATTCCAAGGCATGGTGGCGGATCGTGACTTCAATTTGTTCGGCAAAAATCGGCCCAACCAATGAACCGGGAAATTGGCTGCAATGGATTTGTTCGTGCTGGGCCATCAAGGCGTAGCGGGCCAGTGGGTTGTAATGTTCCCAGCAGGCCAAAGCACCGATGCGCCCTATGCCGGTTTCTACGACCTTTAAGCCCGAGGCATCACCTTGACCCCAAATCATGCGTTCGTGATAAGTCGGGGTGATCTTGCGGCGTTTCAGCGCCAGACGGCCGGTTTCGTCGAATATCAATTGCGTGTTGTACAAGCTGCCGTGGTCGCGCTCGTTAATGCCCAACACCACCACAACGCCGTGCGCCTTGGCTTGTGCGGCAACGGCATCAGTTATAGGTCCCGGCACCGTCGGCGCGAAATCGTAAAGCTTCAAATGCTCACGGCCCTGGGCGACCGGCGGCAGTACGAAAGAAAAATAGGGGTAATACGGCACAAAGGTTTCCGGGAATACCACGATTTGTGCACCTTTCGCGGCGGCGTCGCTGATGGCCTGGCACACCTTGTCGCAAGTAGCGGTGGCGGATTCGAACACTGGCGCGATCTGGACGGCGGCGGCTCTGACGATAGTGGATATAGTCAAAACAAAATCTCCTGCTGCGAGTCAAAAAAAGCCCGAACCTAGGTTCGGGCGAGCACAGATGGCTGGAGGATTTACAGCGTCCAAGTATCCATAATGAAAGCGTTGTCGCGCTGATGGATCAGCACAATATCTAACACGTCTAATGGGCTGATCGGCCTAATACCCGGCAACAAGCTGGGTTCGCCATGGCCGTACAAGGCTTGCAAGGCAAAGCGGCAGGCATAGACTTTGCCGCCTTCTTCGATGAATTTGGCAATTTGATTGGCGTAGTTTTGATGACCGGGGAAAGATTCGTCGCCCAAACGCGGAAAGCCGCGTTGCAGACCTAAAGTGACACCCGGACCATACAGCAGAATGGAGGTTTCGAAGCCTTTGCGTTGTAAACGGGTAGCTTGCAGCAGATTGACGAAACCGATCGACCCTTCGAAGGCGACGGTGTGAAATTTGACCAAGGCTTTCTGGCCTGGCTCTGCTTTGACATCTTCAAATACTTTTTCTTCGAAATCGACAAAACAATCGCCTTTTTGATGGGCCGGTAAGGTGACTGCGGGCATGGAGTTCTCCTGGATGTTAGTAAAAAATGCCCTGCATCGACGGGATGGATACAGGGAAGTATTTCTGGCCGCCAGCGTTGCGTGGTCGACGGTGAATACTTTACTAACCCAGGAAAAAGCCAAACAGATTCAGTTTGTGGCCTAATTTTTAAGTACAGATTGAGCTAAAAGCAATCTGTATGGCTTGAAAAAGCGCATAACTGTTATGGTTACATTTCACCAAATCATTAAATTTGCCGAGCGAGCAAATCAACTCAGATCATATGAGGTTTTGGCATGTGTAATTACTTGAGTAAATTTGCCCTCGAAACTTAGGGCAGATCTGGTTGGACGTTTCATAGAAATTCCTTCAGCGCTATCCATCGCTATTAACCCGACCCTATTTATCAAGGGTATTCCGTTCGGGCTGAGCTCGCCGAAGCCCAGGCTGGTGGCCCTTCGGTAAACTCAGTACCCTGGCAAAAGGCGAACAGCATTTAATGGCCGGGTTGATAATAACCGCCATTCGCGACCAGCGTAATCCTGCTTGAGTTGATGACGGTTCGACGAACGGGATCTGCAAGGGATAGTTGACTGGAATGCAGGACTGGTTTTTAGATCACAAACACAGGGTCGTCGTGTCTACTTGGGAATTTCACCAGGGTCGGTGGCGCGAAGCATGTCAATTTGGTGTTCCGCGCAAGTATCAGTTGGGTGCCGGCTGAAGCTCCGGATTGCCGGTTCTCGTCGCAGTAAACTCAACAGGCACATGCGCCGAATAACCGCCTTCAGTTTGCATCACAAATTTAATTTCATCGCCGGCCATTTTGCCTTGATAACGATGGATAGCCTCTTGTATGGGGCCTGATCCCAGCGATTCCGGAGTTTTGGTGATAAAGCGCAAGGTATCACCCGTGATTTCGCCTTCCAATATGCCGTTTTGGCTGCCGGTAAATGTAGCGCTGCCATATAGCTGCGTATCGCTACCGGCGAAATTAAAATTCTCTTGATAATTGGCGTTGGGCCAGTCATAAATGACCTGGGCTTGCCATACGCCGTTGATCGCCGGCCTCTGCTCCGCGCCGCTCAACAAATCCATCAGATTCCGGGTGGCATTGGTAAACGTCGAAAGGCCTATAACCAGGGTGCTGACGGCTATCAATAAGGACAACACCGGGTTGTTTTTGATTCGGGTATTGATTTTATCCAGGCGGGTTCTTGAGTCGTTCATGGTTTTAGTATCCGCAGCATTTGGCGTTTCGGTAGAAGGGGAATACTCAGCGAGGCTACGCTAGTCGTCACAGAATAAGCGTTTTGGCTGAAGTTTTCTAACCGTTAATGATTAAGCCGATCATGCTGCGATAGTACTCATCCCAAATGGTTGGGCTCCCGCTTGCTCGGAAGCGTCGGTAGTCTTGGGTTGGCTTAAGGAGTAGACAGCTTTCGCTTCACGCGCTGCCAGCCGATCACGATGCCGCTTACGCTAATCAACAGGCCGCCGACACTAAACACTATCAATAAAATATCCCAGATTGGCCGATGATTCAGTAACGGTAGCCAGTCCCAGCTGTGCAAGAAGGCAAATAGCCAGCGGCTGACACGTCTACCATCATCGAGTTTGCTGAAGTTGCCGGTGTACGGATCGAGATGCAGCCACGTACTGTCGGGGTCGGTGAATTCCAGACGTAGGATCGGCAAGCGTTTTTCGATGTGCCCGGTCATGGTATGCGCGGCGCGGCTGTAGTAATAAAAGTCGTATTCGCTTTACACGCTTTGCCTAGCGACTTTACTTCGATCCATTAGCCGTTCCGCCGCAGTTTGCAGTTCCGGCCAGCCGAATTTCTCGAATACCCGACCATTAGCCTGCGCCGCCTGAATGCGGCTGCGGCCCAGGCCGTCAAAGGCGATGTAATAGCCCTGACCGTTCAGTAAGCGCCACTCGATTTCCCGTGCTTGAAAGCCAGCCTCATGGAAGCGCGCCAAGGCCTCCGGCACGGATAATGGGAAGTAGTGCGGGGCAATTTCTCCGCCCATGTAGGCGTGGAGATTGGGTTTGGCGGCGGTGGAGTCGAATATCTTCCACGGATTCATGGAAAATAAGCCGCTCAATATCCAGGTGAAAGCGATTACACCGAATCCAAGACCCAACAAATGATGCCACCGCATCCAGACGTTGCGGTATGGGGTTTTCGTGCCGTGCTTGTACCGGCCTTTAAACCGCCAGCGCAGTAGGCCAACCGCGATGCCGAACAGGCTCAATATCGAACCGGCCAGCGCGGTGTAAATGATGATGTCGGCAGCGTAATTATCCAGTGCGCCGCCGCGAAACGGGTACAGCCAATGGATCCAGGCGCCCAGCCAGTTCCAGATGCGTTCGCTGCGATTGGCGTCGCGCACCACTTCGCCGGTAGTGTTGGAAATATAAAGCAGTGTGGCTGGCTCGTCGTCCATTTGCACGCAGTGCAGCGGGCGATGTTCGTCCAGTGCTTTCGAATGCGTCCAGGCGTCTTCATTGATACTGTCCAGATAATGGCCGTTGACGGTCGGCAGAAAACTGCCGGCTGATGCCAGCGCCTGGGCCGGCGTGACGTGATCGATACGGTTCCCGGTTTCGGCATCGACGGCAATTTGCTTTTTGCCGTAAGCAAACACATAACGCGGTACGCCGGCCACGCTGGTCAAGCGCACGCTATCCGGGCTTTTGGCGTGGCCGGTAGCGGCCAGTGCTTGCGCCAGGCTGATATGGCAGCGCTCCGCGGCCAAGCCCGGCAAGCCGCTCAGCCTTTCTTGCGGCGTTAGTTTGGGGTAGCCGATATACATCATCACTACCCCGGACACGAACCACATCGCCATAAACAGGCATAGCACTATACCGAGCCAGCGATGGCTCAGGTATAGATAGCGCTTGAACCTGGTGAGCATTAAAAGTCTACTTTCAATTCCATCATGAAGGTACGCGGTGCAGCGACAAAGAATAACGGCGCATTACCGCCGCTACCCCATTCGACGTATTGCTCGTCGGACAGGTTTTTAACCCGCGCGGTGACGGTGGCTTTTGGGTTAAATTTCCACGACAGTTGGGTATCGAATACCGCATAGGCCGGGGCTTTGATCAGGTTGGCGGTATCGACGAAGCGGTCGCCGACGTAACGCGATCCAAAATTCCATTGCCAATCGGCATCGAAATCCCAGGTTAGCCACGCGTTGGCCACCCATTTGGCGACATTGGCCGGCCGATTGCCTTTTCTTGACACCGTGCTGGTACCGACGGTTTCCAGGAACTTGTCGTACTGGGCATCGACATAGGCCATGTTGCCTTGTACGCTCCATTGATCGTTGAGTTGTACGCCGACATTGGCCTCCACACCGCCAGAGGACTGTGCACCTATTGGTAACTGCCGATTTCGGTCCGTCGGATCGGTTATTGATAGGTTTTTGCGTTCGATGTAGTAGCCCGCCAGCGTCGCCGAGCCTTTGCCGTCCCAAAAGTCGAATTTAGTACCCACCTCCGCTTGCCGGCCCGTGGTGAGGTCGAAGTCTTGCAGCGCGGCGAAAGTGCCGGTGGTCAATATGCCGGATGGCGGATCGGCCGCGGTGCTGTATTGCGCGTAGACGTTAAAGGTGGAGGTGATGTCGTACATCAGTGCTGCGCGCCAGGTCACAGCGGTCCAGCGGCGGCCGAAAGCTGCGGGGTTGGTGGCAGTTGGTGCAACAAAGGACGTGCGCAGATTCTTTGAATCCAAGCGTATGTCGTCCACCCGCACGCCGGTGATCAAATTCAGATCGGGCACCAGGGTCAGGCGGTTTTCGGCATAGCCGGCGACGGTATAAAGTTCGTTGCGGGCGTTGGAGATTGGTCCAGTGGCCAGAGGGTTGTCGTAATAAGTGCCGGTGCTGAAATTGTACGGGTTAACGATACTGACGGTGCCTGCCGAGCTTTCCATGCTGGGTGCGCGGGTTTGCTTATTGTAGGCAATGTCGACCCCGGCCGAGATTTTCGAAGGCAGGCTGAACCAATTGCTGCTATGCACGATTTCGAATCGGTTGCCGACCAGAGCCTGATCGTGATTTACCGCAAACGATTTATTACGGGTAATCAGGGTATTCGTGCTGTTCCAGTCGTAACCTTCTACGTTTAAGTACTGGCGATCTGCTTTGTAGTAATAAAAGGTGTTTTTCAATTGGGTGTTATCGGACAGTTGATAATCAACTACGTCGCGTAACCAAAACACTTGCTGATCGAATACCGAACCCGTGGCGTTATAGTTTTTATAGCGGGTGCCGGGGTCTATTTGCCCTTCGTTAGGGCCTAAACCCTCGGTGCCCCAAGGGACGATTCTACCGTTGACCACCGGATTAAGTACCGGCGTACCCCAGTAAGAGTCACGATCTTCCATCTGGTGCTCAAAGGCGATGGTATGCGACAGCTTGGAAGTGATGTCGCTCAATAAGGAAAACGACATCACCCCGGAATCGGCTTCCGTGTTGTCAATATAGCCCTCGGACCCCAAATAGCTGATGTCGGCTTGCAGCCAGTTATCCGTGTTGCCTAGCTGGCCGTTGAAACCATAGGACGCTCTGCGGTTTAAATATTCGCCCAGCGAGACCAAGCCGTGGTGTTCATCCGGGCCGCGATGCGCGATTTTACTGACATAGTTGACCGAGCCGCCTACTGCGCCTTGACCGTATAAGAATGTAGACGGTCCGCCCAACACCTCAACCCTATCAGTGATCCAGCTGTCGATGGGACGGGCGGCCACGACATCATATTGCACGGTGATACCGTTGAACAACTGGGTGATTTGTGCGCCGGTAAAGCCGCGCATCGATACAGAACCGGCCGAGCCGGGTTGCGACGATACGAGTATGCCGGGAGCTTTTTCCAAGGCTTCCTGCGTAGTCTGCGCGCCGCGTTTTTCGAATGTCGCCCGATCGATGATGGTGATTGAAGCCGGCGTCTCGCGAGGCGTCAGGCCCAAGCGGCTGCCGGTGGCGGCTTCGGTATCCAGTTGCGGTTTTTGGTTGGGTGGATTAAATGGGGCCGTTCCAGCGACGGTGACCGTATCCAGCGTAGTGGCAGTGTCGCTGGTTTGGCTTTGGTTGGCGGTTCTGGCGATTTTGGTTTTGCTGGTTGTCTCGCTGTTTTTTAGATCCTCGGTCGGCGATGGCTCGGCGGCGTTAGCGATGCCTTGCAGCGAAAAAAGCAAGGCAGCGACGCCTGCTAGTTGGCCGGTTTGGGCAACTGGAAAATCCTGTAACTTGGTTTTTTTCATTGTTTTTTAGTCAGGTATTTAGAAGTTATAAGGCTTTTCGGAGACAGCAAGTAGTGTGCCGAGATCTGAAGACCCAGAGTGGCGGGGAATACGGTAGATCAAGTGTTAATTTTTTAATTAATCTGTGTTAATTAAATAGGTCGGTTTGCGGTATATGGCTTTGTTTGCAGGCTTGGCGTTGATGCAGACGGCAAGTATCAGGACGCGGCTTGGCCGATATTGGATTTAAAGCCTGCCGGCCGGCAATGCTAAAATGTCGCATAGGCCGGCGCTGCGGGAAAACGCCAATATCGATAATTTAGCTAAACAATGGATTCAAGTATGTCGGGATTTTTTTCCAAACAACATAGCGTCGCGCAGCCCGGCTATAGCCGGTGGCTGGTGCCGCCGGCGGCATTGTCCGTGCATCTTTGCATCGGCCAAGCCTACGCATTCAGTGTGTTTAATGATCCGTTGACGCGAGTGATAGGTGTCGCTAGTTCCGCGCCGGAGGATTGGAAGCTGACGACGCTGGGCTGGATCTTCAGTCTGGCGATTGTGTTTTTAGGTTTATCGGCGGCGTTCGGCGGCAAATGGCTGGAAAAAGTCGGGCCACGCTTAACGATGGTCGTCGCGGCCTGTTGTTTTGGCGGCGGTTTTTTGATCTCTGCGCTGGGCGTGCACCTGCACGAAATCTGGCTGATTTATCTCGGTTACGGGGTAATCGGCGGGATTGGCCTAGGCCTGGGTTATGTGTCGCCGGTATCGACTTTGATCAAATGGTTTCCGGATCGGCGCGGTATGGCAACCGGCATGGCCATCATGGGTTTCGGCGGCGGCGCGATGATAGGCGCGCCCTTGTCGGTGCTGCTGATGGACCAGTTCAAATCGGCCGAATCGGTCGGGGTAGTGCAAACATTTTTGGTGATGGGCGGCCTGTATTTTTGTTCGATGCTGATAGGCGCATTGACCATCCGCATCCCGCCGCCCAATTGGCAACCGGAAGGCTGGACACCGCCGTTGGTGCAAAACAAAATGATCACCGACAAGCATGTGCATATCGACCAAGCCCTGAAAACCCCGCAGTTTTATTTGTTGTGGCTGGTGTTGTGTCTGAACGTGACAGCCGGCATCGGTGTGTTGGGTCAAGCCTCGGTGATGATACAAGAGATGTTTAAAGGCTCGGTAACGCCTGCTTCG
The DNA here is from genome assembly GCF_000515215.1 of Methylomonas sp. 11b. Taxonomy (NCBI): domain Bacteria; kingdom Pseudomonadati; phylum Pseudomonadota; class Gammaproteobacteria; order Methylococcales; family Methylococcaceae; genus Methylomonas; species Methylomonas sp. 11b. The sequence continues at coordinate 1,095,246 of NZ_KI911557.1, read as the reverse complement.
GCGGCCGGTTTCGTCGGTTTGCTGAGCCTGTTTAATATGGGTGGGCGGTTTTTCTGGTCGTCGGCTTCGGATTTTCTCGGCCGTAAAAATACTTACTTTATTTTCTTCGCAGTGGGCGCAGGTCTATACGCTACGATACCTACCATGGGTATGACCGGCAATATGGCGCTGTTCGTGCTCTTGTACGCTTTGATCATGAGCATGTACGGCGGCGGTTTTTCCACAATTCCGGCTTATCTGGCGGATATTTTCGGCACCCGTTTCGTTGGCGGCATACACGGCCGCTTGCTGACGGCCTGGTCCACTGCCGGGGTGTTGGGACCGGTGTTGGTCAATTACATCCGCGAATATCAAATAAACCAGGGCGTAGCAAAGGCCGATGCCTACAACGTCACCATGTACATCATGGCCGGATTATTGGTGGTGGGTTTTATTGCCAATCTGTCGATACGGCCGGTACACGAGAAACATCACATGAAACACGGCGATTTCGACGAGCTGGATGGTATTTATCCGGCTGACGAAGCGGAACATTAAACACTGACAGGGCTATCCATGAATAACTCAGAAACCAGTAAATCTTCCAGCCCCTGGCTGTTGGCGGTATTTTGGCTTTATGTGCTGATTCCACTTAGTTGGGGGGTGTGGTCTACGTTGAAAAAGGCCTTGGCTTTGTTCGGCTGAGGTTTAATCCGGTTGTTTGGCGATAAATTCGTAGGCACCCACATCAAGCGGCCCTCGTTGCCAGCGTTTTTCGCTGGTGTGCGGGTGACGGTAGACAAATTGCGGATTAAGCGGAAACCCGTTGGCGGCAAATCCGAGCGTGATGCCCTGATCGATTGCCGGGGCGTCTGACTTCAGGCGGTAATCGTAATTAGCCGGATCGCTTAACACATTGGCCGCAGCCCTTAGGTCGTGGTTTTCCAGGTTTGGGCCAACAACTTCGGTGGCTTCGCCTATCAACAGATTGTTGATTAACATCGCTGTCGCAATGCTGTGATTATTTAGAAACGAGCCGCCGGGGTGATCGTTGACGAAGGTGTTGTTCACCAGATAAAGCTGTTGTTTCGGCTGGGTTTGGTTGTGTTCGGCGGCAAACGCCAGCATTGCGGCATTTTCGGTGTTTGCACCCTGATGAAACAGATTCCCAATCAGATAGCCGGCGCCGCCATCGGGTAAGTCCACCAGATAACTGGAGCCGTTACGTTCGTCGGTGATGCGATTGTAAAGAATATAGTTTTCCCTGGCCCGCGATTTGACGTTATGGCCGGTGCTGGCATCGTGGACATAAGAATTTTGCAGGGTAAAACGGCGGATATTGCCGATGTAGATGTTATGGCCCAGTTTGCCGTAGCGCGGATAATCGACGGTATTGTCGTTAAACTCCGAGTTTTCGATCACGATGTCGCTGTCAGGGTTAACGCCGGTCAAGATGCCCATCTGGTTGTGATGGAAATGGCAGTTCCTCAGGGTCAGATTGGTACCTTCGAAGCGGATGCCGGCGCCGTTCAGAGCCGGCGCGGTTGCACCCGAAAGTTCGATATTCTCAACGACAACGTCGTTGCCTTTTAGCACCCAAATCGCTTTGTCTTCCGCAGAATTGCCGAGCGCTTCCAGATGGGCGCCGCCTGCCAGTCCGCGTATGGTCAGCCGCTGCTGCGGCCAGCTGGCGATATCGCCCCGATAAAGCCCGGCATCGATACTGACTACATCGCCGTCTTTGGCCAGTCTCGCAGCGGCACTAGGCAGTTTAAGCGCGCGCTGCGGGCCGACTTGCCATTCGGTGCTGTGCGCCGGGAAAGCCAGCAGCAAACAAACAACACTTGTCAAACACCCCGAAAATATCAAGCGATGCATCCCGGCTCCTGGTGTGGACACCTGTAAAATTCGTTAATCCTGAGCGGTATATTCTGTCCGGTCGAGCAGCCCCTTACAAATGCGTCGGACTGAACTTGCAATATTTAAAGTAATACTTGACCCAGATGAGAGTATTATCCTGCTATCAGGCATATTTGCCAGACCTACGACTTGATTATAAGAATAGCTAGACGCTACAGGAGGACACATGGCTTCACTTGATATGCAAGGGGCTTACGATTTGAGCAATGCCAAAATCAACGAACTAATCACCGAAAGCGCCGAGGGCAATTATGCCTTGGGCATTATCAATCAAAAAACCAATAAGTTTGTCGTCAAATACGTGGGCCGTTCGGAAACCGACCTAAACGCCCGCTTGAAACAACACGTGGGCAGATATCCCAAATTTAAGTTTAGCTATGCCGCATCGCCCAAGGCCGCGTTCGAAAAAGTCTGCCAAAATTATCATGATTTCGGCGGCTCGAAAAAACTGCTGAATCATGTGCACCCGACGCGGCCAGCGGACGTCGATTGGAAATGCCCTTGCTGCAACGCGTTCGATTGAGTTTTTGAGCCGAGTATTTTCAAACCGCGGCTAATAGGTTGCGGAGTGATTGAAAAAGGCAAAACAGGCTTTTAAACTCTGTGCGGACTCCGGTGACATGAATTCGTTGAATTTGACGCCGTAGTGGTGTTCGCCATCCACGGGTTTGTGCCAGACCAGGGTGCAGGTAAGCTCCAGTGGCAGTTGGGATTCGTATTGCTGAATATTGTCGTACGGAATGCGCAGCTGAATAGTAATGGAGCTGTTTAGCGGGCAGGGCAGTGCCACGGGCAGACGCAAACAGGCGCCGGACATGCTGAAATCAGCGGTGACCCCGTCGAGAACCAAGTCGGCGATTTCCACATGTGCCAGCAAATAGTGGCTGCTGCGTGGAAATTTGCGGTGCTCGTTGGCGGCTGGTGTTGCCGTCCACTGCGCATCGAAGCTAAAGTGCTCCAGCATGGTGCGCATTTTTTCGGTAACTACATAAAGGTCGTCGCTGATGGTCCGGGTGATGTGCACTTTGGATTCGTTCTGGCCAAGCGCGTCGAATAAAGCGGTTACTCGGGTCTGCAATTGGTTGACATTCTCTAGTTGATATTTGGAAACCTGGGAGATTTGTTGCGCGGTGCCGGCGTTTTCCGCTATCTGGCCGACAATTTCGTTAATCACTACGCTGGTGGTTTCGGCTTTTTCCATACCTTGTTTGGTGGTCTGGATGATGGAGCCCATCGCGTGCGTGTTTTCTTCGATTATTTTGGTTAATTCGCCAATAATGCTGGCGATTTCGGCGGTAGCGCTGGAGGCGTTTTGCGCCAGTTTACGCACTTCATCGGCTACCACAGCAAAGCCTCTGCCGTACTCGCCGGCTCTGGCGGCTTCGATGGCGGCGTTTAAGGCCAATAAATTGGTTTGCTCGGTGATGTTACGGATCGTGGTGGTAATATCCTGAATTTGCCGATTGGCCTGGCGCAGTGCCAGGGTTTTAGCTTCCGCGCTTTCTACTTCTTTCACAACCCGGCGCATTTCATCAAGATTTTCGTTAACGGCGACGATGCCTTTTTGCGCGGTGTTTTGCGTTTCCTGGGTGCGGTGGCGGATTTCTACGGAAAAGCGTTCGACTTCTTCGGTCGTAGTACGTAGTTGTTCGGTAGCGGTTTTTACCTCGGAAGATCGAGCCTGTTCCGAGCGGTTGGCATTGGAAATGCCGCCGGAGATATTGGATATTTGGTAGGAAGACTGACCGATTTGCTTACTAACTGCATTGATCTCGCGCATATGGCTGGTCAGTTCCTGGCCCATCAGCTTCATAATAGCCAATAGACTGCTGGTATCGTTTTTCTCAGTGGCGACGTTGATGTCCAACTGACCCTTGGCGATACTGCCGGCAATTTTTGATGCGTAGCTGGGTTCGCCGCCTAATACGGTAAATAATTTTCGCGTCAGCCAGACATTGGCGGACACGATCAATAATAAAGCCAGGCCGGCAACCGTGGCGCTGACCGTAAACATTTGGTTTTGCATCTGATTTTGTTGCTGCGACGCGGCGTTGGCTTGTTGTTCCAAGGTGCCGGCAAGCTGATTGAGTTTGTCGGCCAGAATTTCCGAGGCCGCGTCGAAGCCATTCTCCGGGGCTTTCATGATCAGGTTGCCGGCTTCACGGCCTTGCTGAAAATAGGCGTTTGCCATGAGTTCACCGGTGGCATAAAGCTCGCTCACGGCGTTATCGGCGTCTTTAATCGCCGGTTTCTTGTCCGGCATCATCGCCAGTAAACTCGTCAGTTCCGCATGAGCGGCGTTTTTTTCCGCTAAGGCTTCGCTGTAATCGTCTTCACCGACCGCTGACGCATCGGTCAGAAATTGCTGGATTTGCACCACGTGATAGCGAACATTTTTAAACGCCAGAGTAGCGTTTACCAAGCGCTGCTTTTCGGTTTCCGCTGTTTGTAGTTTGCCGTGACTAATCCAGACAAATATATTGCCGACTACCAGCAGTAAAGCCACTGTGGCAGTCAATACCGTCAACAGTTTGCGTAATGAAAAATCCTGGGGTCCGGAGTGATTACTAAGGGAATCAAGCATAAGCGGTATCCATATATAGCAGAAACGTCAATGTGCGGTTTGACAAGTTTAGACTGATACGCGACTTGTATAGTCATTTTGTAGCTTATTAATCCGACGTATGCATGTTGTCGTTCCCGGTAGAGAGCGGCGGCTTTTTGGAAAGGGCGGTTACAGCGAATTAGTGGGTGAGGTAAATACGGAATTAACCCGTTAACCCGGACATGGTTTTCAACACCGAGATCACAACGCATTTCGGTAGCCGTTGCTGCCATGTTGCCGGGAATAATAAAGCTAGCTAGTGCGGGGAATTTTTATAATAATCGCATAGGGCAGAAGTTAGCTGATCGCTGAACCGGTCGCTTGCGTGGCTGTCCAAGCTTAGAATAAAAAATAATAACAGGAGGTACACCATGCTAGCCAAAATAGCTGTAGTCGATTACATGTCGACCAAAATCGTTACCGTTACCCCCGATACCGAAATTTCTCAGGCGGTTAAAATCTTACTGGACCACAAAGTGACTAGCGTGCCGGTTGTGGACCAGCAAGGTAAGTTGGTGGGGATATTTTCCGAAAAAGACGGCATGAAGGTGTTTGTCGAATCCGCTTACAACCAAAGTATGGCCGGAAAGGTGGGAGAGTTCATGAGCAAAGACCCGCAATTTGTTGATGCCGATGCTAGCCTCGTGGATGTGGCCAGTAAATTTCAGGAATCGCCGACCAGGAGTTTTCCGGTTTTTCAAAACGATCAGTTTGTCGGCATGATTAGCCGGGTCGATGTGCTAAGAGCGCTGTTAGCCATTCGCTAGATGTTTTAGTTCAAGGGCAGACAGCCTCCCTACGGATCGTTGTCTGCGCCTTATCCAGCTTTATTGCCGCACGCCGGCGGACACATAGGTACCCATGATGGTATCAGTGCACGTCGCGGTAATCTTAGCGCCGTTTGGCGTTACCGTGCCGGTACAATTCCCTTTCGATACCCAGCCGTTTTGAAACTGAGCGGTGTAATCGTAAATCAGGGTTTGGGCGATCAAATTACCGTTGCCCTTTGATGTGTAGCCTATGCCTTGCGCCAACATCCCCCATGCCTGGAATTCAAAACTATCGCTTTGTTGGTCTATGTGGGTGCCGCCCGCAGTCGGCGCGGCGGGGTTATACCAGTCGCCGCTGATGTCGATGACCGGAGAAGACTCGACAACCGCAGGTGTTGTCTTGGCAATCGGCGGATAAGTTGCCGTCACAATTTGCTGAGCCGGGGGCGATGCGGCGTCCTTCTGCTGTCCAGTCAATTTATCCCAGTTAGTGATGATGGCTACGCTGATAGAGCCGATTACACCAATGATCGCGGCGGCGATAGCGGGATTTTGATTGGATTCGGCCATAAGCTCCTCTATTGCTGAATAAAAATGTCCGGCCGACTGACGTGGCACAGGTTGAGAATTTAGCGCAGATTTAAGCGATTCGGCAATCTAAAAGATGCGCCTGTTGGCTGTTGAATAAAGTGGTGGGAGTGAAGAGGCTGGATCCAGCCGCGTGAAGGAAGGCGGTATTGGACTATTTGACAGGTCTGGACTGGTTTGATCGGGCCTAACTGCGGATGGTGTCGTCGCCGCAGTTAAACCCGAATCGGATCTGAGATTACAGATTACTTATCGCATTTATGCGCGGAGCCGCAGCAATCGGCCATATCGCCGCCGTGCTTTTTGCAATGATCCGCACTGCAATCATGGGCTGCGCCGCCTTGATGATGGGCGCAATGGCTGCTACTGCAATTGGCGGCAGCGGCGGCTTCGTGATGGGCGCAATGCTCGGTGCCGCATTGGTGGGCGCTGGCATTGGCATCTTGCGCGCAATGTTGGGCGCAGACTTTGTCTTTAGCGCCTGGGTGATCGGCGCAATGTTTTGCGCAATCGTGTTCTGCCGCGGCTTTATCGGCGCAATGTTTCAGGCAGGCTTTGCCTTTTTTACCTTTGTGTTTGGCGCAATGCTCCACGCAATTGTGCGCTGCGGCATCGGCTTTATGTTTAGCGCAATGTTCCGGGGACATGGCGGGTGCCGCTGGCGCGGGGGCGGCGGTTTCAGCCGGTGCCGCGGTTACTGGCGCCACTACCGCAGGCTCAGCAGTTGCTTCGACCGGTTTTGCGGATTCGCAGCCCGTCAGGGTCAGCAAAGCCGGCAAGGTTAAGGCGATGAGCAAATGTTGAATTTTCATATGTATTTCTCGGTTGGTGATAAAGGAGGCGCAATTGTAGGGGTAAGGTGCACGTTAGGCAAATAAATTGTGTTATTTAACACAGTTTATTTTTGGTTCCTGAAAGTTCGGTTTGGGGTGTTTGCTGGCGATGGATCAGTGAGAAGGTAGGAAAATCGATGCCAAAAATTGGTTGCTGAGCTATATTCCCTGGCAACGTAATGTAAAAGTTACCGGGCCGTCGTTGATCAATGCTACTTTCATATCTGCGCCGAATTCGCCGAACTGGCTAGCCGGGTAGGTCTCCTGCGCACGCTGTTGCAAATATCCGAATAATTCCCGGCCCAATTCCGGCGGGGCCGCCGAAGCAAAGCTGGGCCGGTTGCCGGTATCGGTATTGGCTGCCAGGGTAAATTGCGGTACCAGGAGCAGGCCGCCCTGAATATCGCGCAAACTCAGATTCATTTTGTCGTCTGCATCCGCAAAGATTCGGTAATTCAAAATCCGCTCCAGCAAGCGGTCGGCTTGCTTGGGCGTATCAGTTTTTTCGACCGCTACCAGCGCCATGATGCCGGTGCCGATCACGCCGATGTCGATACCGTTTACCGTGACTTTGGCTTGGGTCACGCGCTGGATAATGCTGATCATGTGTGTTCCTGCAAATAGTTTAGGTAGTCGCCGCTGTGGATGCGCATTAGTTCGTTCACGGGACGATTGTAAAGATAGGTCCAAGCCAAAACGGATTGTCCATCCGGCAAACTTACCTGTAGTTCACGGCGGATATATTCGTGCGGCTGCGGAAAATCTGAAGCGCATTCTTCGTAAATATCCAGAGCCGACAGCGTGTGCTCGGAGTTTTGCATCAGATACAGTTCGCCTTTGACCAGCTTTGTTCCGCCAGCAATAGCGCCCGGATAAGCATCAATTTCGTATAGTTCGCCGTGGATAAATGCATCGCCGATGTAATCGCAATCTGCGAGAAACGGGTGTTGGATTTGATTTTGACGGCTTCGGCGCAGTGTGCCGTAGACAAACAGGTATTGCGGTTCTGTCATGAATAAATTCGGTCGACCAAGTCCTTGAACCAGCGTGGGCGAAAGGCCACGATATAAAGCAGGGTCAAACCCATCAGCGGAACCGGACCAATTTCGACAATAGTCAATAACAGAATGAAGACAAACCACTTTAAACGGGCAAACGAGGCTTGTTTACTCATGCTATTTCAGTAACGAATGGCGGTGATGTAATAACGCGTTTCTTGCTCGGCGTGTCGGACGGTTATTTCGTCGTCCAGCATCTTCTTCAATAAGGCCGTCGCCAAAGGCGAGTCTAGGCTGATCAAGCCGCCGGTGGTGTCAATTTCGTCAGCACCGACGATGCGATAAGTGATTTCCTGCCCGTCCATCGATTCCAAAGTCACCCAGGCGCCGAAAAACACTTGATTACGATTGGCCGGCTTCTCGGATACCACGGTCAAAGATGGCAAACGTTTTTGGAGATAATGAATGCGCCGGTCAATTTCCCGCAGTTCCTTTTTCCGGTAGATATACTCGGCGTTCTCCGAGCGATCACCTTCTGCGGCAGCGGCTGACAGCGCAATGGTGACATCTTTACGCCGTTCCCAGAGCTGTTTTAGCTCGGTTTCTAGGGTGCGATAGCCTTCGGCGGTGATGTACGGCGAAGATTTAGGGCGGGGCGGTCGCCAGCGTGACATGTTTTTTCGGGGAAAAGGTTATATGATGTCGGCTTTTTTTCATCCAGCGAAGACGCTTATGCAAATCACAGACAAAACGGCTGTTTCCATCCATTATACCTTAACCAACCAAGACGGTGAGCAGCTGGATAGTTCCAGAGGCGAAGAGCCGTTGTTGTATTTGCATGGCGCGGGCAACATTATTGCGGGTTTGGAAGCTGCTTTACACGGCAAGCAAGCAGGCGATAAATTCAACGTCACTATAGCGGCCGATCAGGCTTACGGTGAAGTGTCCGAAGAAATGATCCAAGTGGTATCCAAAAAAATGTTCGACGGTATGGATATCGATATTGGCATGCAGTTTCATGCCGACGTTAGCCACGGCCCCGGCATCATCACCATCGTCGAAATCGACGGCGACGATGTTACCATCGACGGTAACCATCCTTTAGCCGGCGAAGACTTGACCTTTGATGTGGAAGTTATCGATGTCAGGCCGGCGACAGCCGATGAAGTGGCCCACGGCCATATCCATGGCTCAGGTTGTCATCACTAGCAGCTGCCCCTTAGCTGCAAATCAGTAAGCGGTAAACGCGCTGCTTTTATCGCTTACCTAGCACCTAATGAGGGGTGGTGTTCAGGCCCAAATCCACCCGGCTATGCCCCAGCAAGGTGCCGGTAGCAAACGCCAAATCTATCATCGACACTTGATAGTCGCCGATGGCCCGCACTTCGCGCAGCTGAGCCTCGCCAAGCCTAGTTAGGGTTTCCAGCACCTCCGTCATGGTGCGCAAGCCTTCCTTAAATTGCTTGAGCTCGGCATCGTAATTCAAGCCGGCCAGCACCACGTTTTGGCGGGTGGCTAAAATGCGTTGCCAGTTCTGGCTCATTTGATCCAGTGAGTCGTAGATTTCCCGGCGTACGCTCAATTCGCGTAGTTGTTGGGTGGTCAGACGCTGCATGCGCTCCTGCACGGCCCGGTCCAGACGCGCCCGGCGCAGTTCGTTACTAAGTGGGATTTCCACGCGTAAGCCCACCGACCAATCCGAATAATTGCCGCTCAAGGTCTGATCGAAAGCGCCGCCGTAGGACGACGTGTCGCGGCCCAGCGCGGCGTAGTTGTAATCCAGCATGAACATCGGCAAGGTTTGATTGCTGAGATAATCGATTTTGGTCAAATCGGCGGCCAGCTTTAATTCCAGTTCCAGCAATTCCAAACGGCCGTCCAAGGCGCGTTGTGCCAGCTGCTCGCGGTCCAGATTAAATTCCAGCAGGGTCGGCGAGGTATCGGGGATCAGCAGGGTTTGCGAGTCCAGGTCCAGACCGGGTGCGTTCAATAATAATTTCAGCTGGCGCTGGCGGGTTTTTAAGCTGGTTTCGGCGATGATCAGCGACTCCAGGCGTTCGGCCACGCCGATTTCCGCACGGTTGATTTCCACGCTGGCGGTCAAACCTTCCGCCACCCGTTTTCTCACCATGTTCAGGTTGTTCGAGGCGTTTTCGTACTGTTGGCGGCGCACGTCCAACTCGCCCCAGGCGACATACAGGCTCCAATATGCGCGTTCGACCATCGCCAACACTCGAATCGCCTGCAAGCGGGTTTTTACGTCTACCGCTTGTTGTTCGTAACGGGCGATGCGGATCCCTGCTACGTTATTGGAAATACCGGCGTCACGCAGCAAGGGCTGGCTGATGGAGAAGCGCAGCGCATTTTGATATTGGTCGGAAGCGACGCCGCGAAACTGGCGTTTGCCGTCGAACGGCGAGCTGACGGTCACTTTTGCGCCGGTACGCAATGGGATGACGATGCCGGCTTCCATGTCCAATACTTCGGTCTCCTGCGGCACGGCGGTGAGTTTGTCGATTTCATTCTTCAGCGGCGAAGTGGGATCGACCGGGGTGAAACTGACCACATCCAGATTTTGCGCGGGTGTGTTTTTCTTACCGTATTTGGCCTTGGCAAAGATCAAATCGTCGAATTTGGCTTCTTCTTCGCTAACCGCGGTGGCAGCGATTTTCGGGTCGGCCTGGGCGATCTTCAGGTCCAAATTGTTTTCTAAAGCCATGCTGCGCACGTCCGAGATGGATAGCTGCTTGCTAGTTTCCGGCGCTACTTTGGGTAACTCGGGTTTAGCCGCGCTGGGCGGGGGCAGGATGGTCGCCGATTTTGGCCGGCCTTCCTTAAACTTGGGCAAGGCCTGCTCCACGGTTTGCGGCGGCAACTGCGAAATGGCCGGTAGCGGCAAACCCTCATCGGGATTCAGACGTTCTTCCACCCGCTTCACGAGTTTACGGTCGGGGCTGGTATCGAGATACTGTCCGCAACTGACCAGTAAAGGTATCAGCAATATTGTGCCGATGCGCCGCCCGCAGGCCTGCAACTGCTTGGCCGTAGCCCCTGTGTGGTGGTGACGGGATGCAAAACGATTCATAAGCGCTTATTTCAATTTTTGTCTGACCAGATCGGTTGCTGGCGCTTCCGTAGTCATTTGCGGCGGAAAGGCATTCAGTTGACGCCACAGTTCGTAGGCCATCGTTACCCGGTTCAACAACACCCAGCCTTTTACCCGCACGCCTTGGCGGGCGAAGCGTTCAGTCGGCCAGGGCCGGTCATTGGGATCGGGTACGATCAGCACCCGAAATTTGCCTTTGCCGTCGTCGGTAGAATCCACAAAAGCCACCAAACCGCCGAAGGTGCCTACGGCCACTTCCGGCCAGCCGGCGAATTGCAAGGCCGGCCAGCCCTCGAATTGCAGACGCGCATGCCGGCCTGGGGTGATCAAGACGGCGTCATTGCCGTCCACCCAGAGTTCCACGGCTTTCACATCCATGTCCGGCACCAATACCAGCAGCGGATCGCCTTGTCTGACGATGTCGCTCTGGGGATTGGCCAGCAGTCTGAGGATGCTGCCGTCGCGCGGCGCTCTGATTTGTTGCGACTGCTGCCGGGACACATCCACTTCGCTTTTTAACAGGCTGCTGCGGCTGTCTTCCAGTTCGCTTTGGGTTTTGTTGGCCGAGGCTGTCGCCGAGTCGATTCGGGCTTGGGCATCAGCACGAATCCGGCCGATTTCCGCTTCGGCGGCGCGTTGTTCGGCCAATGCACCTTCCAGACTGGCTTGGGCGCTGTTTAAGCTGCGTTGCGCTACGATGCCGTCGCGTTGCGCGACTTCGTAATCGCGCTGCGACACCAAGCCGTCGCCGATCAAGCGTTGCAGGCGCTGGGTTTGCACACTAGCCGTTTCCAACGTAGCGCGCGCCGAGGCAATGGCTTCGCTGGCTGAGCGCGCGCGTTGCCGGGCCACATCCAGCCGGTATTGCGCGGTAGCCACTTGTAAATCGCGGGTGGCAATCAAGTTGTCGATTTGCAGACGGTATGCCTTTAGCTCTGCTTCCTTGGCCGCCAATTTAGCAGCAGCTGCCGCGCGTTGTTGTTGCAGGCGTTCCAGCAATTCCGGATCGACATCGGTGATTTCCATCAGCAAATCGCCGGCCTTAACTTTGGTGCCTTCTTTAGCATGCCAACTGACGATACGCCCGGAAACCGGCGCATCTAAATTCTGTTGGCGTTCGAGCGGTGCAAAGGCCGAGACCCGGCCGTTGCCGTTGATGTTTTGTTGCCACGGTGTCAGTAGCAGGGCTGGAGGAGTCAACAGAAATAGCCAGACGCAAGCGCGCGCTAAACTGCTGACCAGGCGCGGGGTGTGGGCCGCCGATAGCGCGGACAGCCTAATCTGTAAATCAGTCATGGGCGGCTCCGGGCAAATGAATAACGCGTTGGCAAAGTGCGGCCGTCTCTGTTGATCCAGTCATTAGCAATAGCGTCCAGGGTGCATCGGCGGCAAATAGTGCCGGTGCCAACTGCTGCTGCAACCCGGCATCCAACCCATCGACTATGCCATCCACGATCAATAAGGCTGGGCTGGCGATGATGGCTCTAGCCAACATGACTTGTATGGCTTGGCTATGGGCAAGCGGTGAGCCGCCGGGACTCATCACGGTATCCAAATCCATGCCGGTTAGGCCGACCTTGGCTAGGGCCCGCTCGACATCGGTGACGCTCAAGTTCGCATCGCCGAGCCGGACATTTTCCAGCATGCTGTCGTGAAAAATCTCCAGTCGGCTGACCACCGCGATGTTCTGACGCAAGCTGCTCAGGCGCAGATCGTCCAGAGCCTGACCGTTGATTTGTATCTGCCCGGCTTGTGCTTGCCGCATCCCACTTAATAGTGAGGCCAGGGCGGTTTTGCCGCTGCCGGGGCCACCTAAAATCGCGACTTTTTCGCCCGGCTGTACGTGCATGGAAAAATCGGCGAACAATGGCCGCTGCGAATTGAAGCCAAATTTCAAATTGCTGATCGTTAAAGACGCCGGACCATTGAATTCTGCATCCAGCTCAGCGGAAGTTTCTAAAGGCAAATCCAGTAAATGACCGATCTTGTCCGTGCCGGCCATCAGGTCGTAAAAGCCTTCCAGATGCTTGCCGAATTTGATCAAGGCCAGTAAGGCCGACGAGACGATCAGTTCCGCTGCGACTAATTGACCCAAGGTTAAGTGGCCATCTATTACCAGATAGCCGCCGATAGCCAACAAGGCCGTACTGGCGATGGCATATAAGGCCACAGAGGCGATCACTTGGCCCAACAGCACCCGATAATGCCGGCGTTTGGCTGTTAAATAATCCAGTGCCAGTTGGTCGGTACGGTTGGCGGCCATCGCTGCACCGTTACCGAATTTAAAGGTCTGGATGTTGCCGGCCACGTTTTCCAGCCAGGCTACCAAGGCATATTTGCTGATGGATTCCTGAATCGCCGTCGTGACCGCGCCGCGGCCCAACAAAAATACTATCGCTGTGATAGCCAATAGCAAAACCACATCGAAAGCCAAGAGGAAGGGGTGATAGAAGGCCAGCATGATCAGGCCGACGCAGGTTTGCACCACTGTGCTCAAACCGTCCAATAGCAGCGACGAACCTGCTTTTTGCAAGGTCAATACATCAAAAAAGCGATTGACCAGTTCCGCGCCGTGTTGACTGTCATAGGTATCGCTACGCACCCTGGGCAAGCGATGGGCCAAGTCGGCGGCCAGGCGCACGAAAATCCGCCGCTGCACGATTTCCACCAGATAGGATTCCAGCACATAGACCGCGCCGGCGAAGCTTAGAAAGAAAAACAGGATGGTCGCTAACACGATTAAAGGCTGACCCATGCCGCCCATCGCCACGGTATTGACCAGCGCTTGCACCGCCACCGGCGAAGCCAGGGCCAGTAAGCCGGAGCCCAAAGCCAAGCCCAACAATAGCCAGAGATCGTGGCGGTCGGCGCGTAACAGTTCCAGCAAGCGGCGGAATGGCTGCATGTGCGCGTGATGGTCTTGGCTGACGGCATTCTCAAACGGCGCCTGAGCTTGCGCTAACAGCCATTCGCTAATGCCGGCATCGGATCGGCCCAGTAATTTACCGATGTCGGCGGGCTTGACGAGGCGCTCTTCGATGACCTCACCTTGGGCCAAAGCCACTCTGACTTTGCCGCCGCGAAATCCGTACAGGACTATCCAGCCGTAACCGTCGGACAGGCTGGTTAGTAGTGGGGTTTGCGGGGCGGAGGCATTTGCGGCGGCGGTTGGTGTGAGCAGCACACTCTCCATGTTCAAGCCCAAATGGTCGCCGATAGCGACCAGCGCTGCCTGAGTATCGTCGCCGGCTGATTCTAGCAAACGCTCCGTAAGTCCTTGGGCTTGGCTGTGCATCTCCAGCAAGCCGAATAAAAACTCCAGTAGGGTCAGCGTCGATTGTTTTCGGTGCGGGTGTTCCTTAAATCCTGAGGCGGTGCTCATACGTAACGAAATCCTATCGGTTTAAACGAATAACAGCATGGTCTTGCCGAGTATGCCCAACAAAAGTGTCAGCTTAAGAGTCGCGAGTAATTTGGCCGGGCCGGCTTTTTCACACCAGTTCTGCCAAGCGGCTTCGCATGCTTGCACGGCCACGAGATAAGCTTTATACGACAAGTGCCAAACCACGGTACCGAGCAAAGTCAGACCGGTCCAAAACACAATAAACTCGGCCTGACGCGGCGTTACCCCAAACACATGTTCCAAAAAATGCTCGGCCAGCATTTCGACTACTTCGATCGCCAGATGCAGAATGTGCCATAGAAAGGGTAGCAAGGTGTCGCCAAACTTATATAAGAATATCAGGGTCAAGATTGCCATGGCAGGCTTGTTTTCAAACAGCCAGCGCCCGGTATTAATGATGATTACTCTCAACCAGTGTGCCAATGCGTAGGCTTTTTGCATGGTTCTCCTCCCTTTTAGAGTCTGCCGAAAAAGCCCCTTCTCACTATTCAGGGGAGAAGGGCGCATTCGTTATACGATGTCCTGATGACAAATATTGTACAAATAACCTAAATTCACTTCACTCCGGACCGGCTTCCCTTTGTTATTAACCCGGCCCTGTTCACCGTTTGGGCTAAGCCTGTCTAAGCCTGATTTGGCGAGTCCTTCGACCAGCTTAGGACGAACGGTATTTCAGGGCCGGGCTAATCACATCAGCCGGTATTGCGCATACCTGCGGCAATCGCATTGATACTGCGCAACAAGGGTTTCATCCACGGACTGTTGGCGGCATTCTCGGTATTCATTTCCCGCAGTCGCCGGATCAAAAATACCTGGAGATAGTTTAGCGGGCCCAGATAGGCATCGCGGCGTTGCAATGATGCCGCCAAGGCCGGGTTTTCCGCGAGCAAGCGGTCGGCGTTGGCTATCTCCAATATCCACTCCACGCAGCGCTGATGTTCGCCGGCTATTAGGTTGTAAACACGTTTGCCGGTTTCCGGATCGTTGCACAATTGCGCGTATTCGCGGGCGATGTTCATGTCGGATTTACTTAATGCCATTTGCGCGTTGCTGAGCAGGTTGCGGAAAAACGGCCAGTCCCGATACATCCGGCGCAGCGTTTCCAAGCGCTCGGGTTTGCCGGCGCACCAGCTGGCCAAGCTGAAACCGATGCCGTACCAAGCCGGAAACGTCTGCCGCGATTGCGCCCAGGCGAATACCCAGGCTATCGCCCGCACCGAGTTTTTCGAGCGATCCAGTTTTTTGCGGTGCGAAGGCCGCGAACCGATGTTCAAGCCGCCGATTTCGCCCACCGGTGTCGCTTCGTAGAAATAATCCAAAAAGCCGGGTGTGCGTTCGGTTAAGTCGCGATAGCTTTGCTCGCCGATCCGCGCCAATTCGTCCATCACCGCCAAATCCTCCGCATGATCCTCCGGTACGGCTTGCACCAGGCTGACGCTGGCTTTCAGCAAGCCGGTAACGCCCATGGTCAATTCGTAGACCGCCGTCTCCATGTTGTTATACCGATAAAACAGCACTTCGCCTTGCTCGGTAAATTTGATCTGGCCGCGCACGGTATCGGGCGGCTGGGCCAGGATCGCTTCGTGAGTTGGGCCGCCACCGCGACCGACGGTGCCGCCGCGGCCATGAAATAAGCGGCATTTCAAACCGTAACGCTCGCTGATCGCAATAATTTGCCGCTGCGCGCGCGACAAGCCCCAAGCCGATGCCAGGATACCGCCGTCCTTGCAGGAATCCGAATAGCCGAGCATGATTTCCTGGCGGTCGTCGCTGACGCGCAACAGCTCCCGGTAGCAGGCGGTATCGAACAATTGTGTCAGCACGTCGGAAATGCGGTTTAAATCGTCTATGGTTTCGAACAAGGGGCTGACGCCGATATGGCAATGCCAATGCCCGCCAATTTTGCCGACCAAGCCGGCTTGTGCAGCCAGCAGCAAGACTTCCAAGACATGGCTGGCCGAATGAGTCATGGAAATCACATATTTACCAAAGCAATTCGGGCCTATTTCCCGGCGCATTTTCGCCATCACCGTAAACAACTCCAGCGTTTCGCGGTTGGCCGGTGTTAGCGCAGCGGCGTCGAACATCAAGCCACCCGGTGCGGCGATAGCCTCGGCTAACAATGCGATGCGTTGTGCTTCGTCCAGCGCCAGATAGTCAATATTCAATGCTGCCGCCAGGATTTCCGCGACCGCTTCACTGTGGCGAGTCGATTCTTGTCGGACATCGAGTTGCATCAAGTGAAAGTCGAACACGTCGGCCAAGCGAATCAGATCGGCTAATTCAAGATCGGCGATATTGGCGTCGCCGTGGCTGCGCAAGGATGCATCGATCAAGCGCAGATCTTGTAAAAACTCGGCGACGCTGGCATAGGCATGGCGATTGGCTTGTTCCGGTTGGCCCTGTAACTGTTGTTGCACGCGTTGCAAGGTGGATTGCATCCGATATTTCATCAATATCAGTTTGTGCCGGTAAGGTTCCTGCAAATACGGTTTTTCCAAGTCCGCGACCGCCGCGCCCAACATGGCGCGGTCGGCGTGCAGGCTGTCGATAAATTCCGGCGCCAAGTCACAAAGGCCGTAAGAATGCGACAACTGGCCGCGCAATTGATCCAGGCGGGCAAGATATTCCTGCATGATGGTTTGCGCCTGCATGCGTAAGGCCAGCTCGGTGGTTTCCGGTTTGACATTCGGATTGCCGTCGCGGTCGCCGCCTATCCAGGAACCAAACCGTAGGAAACTGGGGATGCGGATTTGGCCGGCAACGTCGGCACCAAACACATCGCTAAGCGCACGTTGCAAGTTCCGGTAAACCAAGGTGGTGGCCTGAAATAGCGACAGCGAAAAATAAAACAAACCGGCGTCGATTTCGTCGGCCACGCCCAGTTTACGGGCGCGCACTTCGTCGGTTTTTAACAGCAATTGAATCTGTGCTTGCAGCTTGTCCAGGGCCTCGCTGCGCTGTTGGCTACGTAAGCGTGGATCGTCCAAGGCCTCCTGGCTGAGAAAGACATTGCGCAAAGCGCTTTTGACCGTGCGGCGTTTGGCTTCGGTGGGGTGAGCGGTCATCACCGGCAAATACAGCATCTCGTCCAATAAAACCTGTAATTTATCGGCACTGACACCGCTATCGCGCAATTTGATCAGTGTGTCGTGAAACGAGCCGGGCCAGTAGCGGCCGGTCTGGTTTTGCCGGCGCAAATTCAGATTGTGCGATTCTTCGGCGATGTTGATCAGGCTGAAATAGCCGTTAAACACCCGCACCACTTCGCCTATTTCTTCCGCATCCAAGTCTTCCAGAATCTCCATGAACTGGCGGCGGCGGTTGGCGCTGCCTTCTCGGAGCAAGCTGGCAAACTTGCGTTGCAACTGCGCGACGGCGGTAGCGACTTCCGGCTTGGCTTGTGCGGTGAGCACTTTAGTCAATATCGAACCGAGCAGGCGTATCGAACTGCGTAATTCTTTGTCGTCGCAGTGGACATCGGCCAGGCGATCACTGAGGATTTGGCTGGCGCTGAGGTTATCCAGTTCGAACGCTGACTTGTCGTACTCCGCTAACGCGGATCCGGTACTTGGAGCAGTGTCTTCGCCGTGCAGGGCTTTTAGCTTTTGCATGTTCAGTTCTCAGGTTAGGTTACGGTTGCGTCATAGCCTAGCGCAGCATTTTGATATTGTTAAATAGAATGTTTAGAATAAATTCATCGTAAATATCTATACATTGAGTGCTGTGGAACGTATCAACTACCAACATTTGTTTTATTTCTGGAATGTCGCACGTGAAGAAAGCATCACTCGCGCTTGCGAGAAACTGCATTTGGCGCAACCGACCATCAGCGGCCAATTAGCGGTTCTGGAACAGCAAATCGGCGAAAAATTATTTTATAAACAAGGCCGTAAACTAGTACTCACCGACACCGGTCGAGTGGTATTTAACTATGCGGAAGAAATTTTTTCGTTGGGCAGAGAACTCAGCAATACCTTGAAGGGCCGGCCGACCGGAAGGGCTCTGCGTCTGGTGGTGGGGGTGGCGGACGCACTACCGAAGATGGTGGTTTACCGCTTACTGGCGCCGGCTTTTCGCTTACCGGAACCGGTGCAGGTTCTTTGTTACGAGGACAAAACCGAGCGGCTTTTGAGCGAGATGGCCATGCAAGGGATGGATATAGTTTTGTCCGATGCGCCACTGACACCGACCAGTGGCGCCAAAGCGTTTAACCACCTGCTCGGCGAATGCGGGGTGACCGTGTTCGGCGCGCCGGCTTTGGCCGCGACCTATAGTCAAAATTTCCCGCGCTGCTTGAGCGGCGCGCCGTTCTTGCTGCCGACCGCCAATACGTCGTTGCGGCGTTCGCTGGATCAATGGTTTGACACCGAAAGCATTAGCCCAGCTATCCAAGCCGAAATTGAAGACAGCGCGTTAATTAAAACCTTTGGTAGCGGCGGGGTGGGATTGTTTGTCGCGCCGAGTAATGTCGAAGCGGAAATCCAAAGCCAGTACGGTGTGCAGGCCATCGGCCGCATCGACTCGGTACATGAGCGCTTCTATGCCATCACCATGCGCCGTAAACTCAAGCATCCGGCCGTGACAGCGATTCTGGAAAATGCGCGGGATAAATTGTTTCCCGCATAACATGTCGAGCGATTTTGGTTTGAGAGGAGAGCGGTATAGCTGCTATCGGTCAGCGTCACGCTATCAAAGCTTTGAATCCATTCCCTCCAATTCCTTATCACTGAGCTAGCTACTGCCGTGTTAGCGCTAACAATGTGTTACCCTGCATAAACAGTCTCCCGTTTCCGGGTAACTCCGCGAGTGCCTTTTCGGCCTGCATGCCTCTTTTCAGGAAGCGTTGTGCCCTTCGATCAGAACCTTTTCCTGATGCACAACCTTGTCGCTGTAACCCTCAATGTCAGATTATCGTGTCAAATTCGAGACCGTCACCGTTGCCGGTTTCGATTATGTGATTCGTTCTTTAGCCGATTTGCAGCAATATGCCGATCCGTTCGGCGAGGCTGAGCTGGCCGGGATTTCGTCCGCCAGTTGGTCGCTGTTCGGCAAGGTTTGGCCGTCCGCGCGGGTGCTGGCTTTGGCTATGCATAGTGTCGATTTGGTGGGGAAGCGCGTCCTGGAAATCGGCGCGGGTTTGGGGTTGGCCAGTCTGGTGATTCACCGGCGGGCTGGCGATATTACCGTTAGCGATTGGCATCCTTTGAGCGAGACGTTTCTTAACGAAAATCTGCTGCTAAATAAACTGGGGCCGTTGCAATATAAAACCGGCAATTGGGAAATCGGCAATCCGGGCTTGGGTCAGTTTGATCTGATAATCGGCAGCGATGTGCTTTACGAACGCCAGCAGCCCGAACAGTTGGCTAAATTCATCGACCGGCACGCCGCGCCGAATGCACAAATCATTATTGTCGATCCTGATCGCGGCAATCGTGTGGGATTTTGTCGGGAAATGATGGCTTTGGGCTATGGCTGCACCAGCCGGATTGCCGAACGTCTGACTGAAAACGGCGAGCATTACAAAGGCCGATTTCTGACCTTCAGCCAAGTGGTCGTTGGGGATGTGGCATGACCGGGCGCGATAACGCCTTGTGGTTGCAGTTTTGGCGCGACCGGCGTACCGATTTTCATCAGATTGCCGTCAATAGTTTGCTGGCGCAATTCTGGCCGAGCCTGCACGCGGCCCCAGGCAGCCGGGTCTTCGTACCGCTGTGCGGCAAGAGTCTGGATATGCTTTGGCTGGTCGAGCAAGGGCATCAGGTCATCGGTGTCGAATTAAGCGAAGTAGCCGTAAAGGCCTTTTTTAAAGAAAACCGCCTGCGGCCGGTGCGGCGGCGTTTGGGTAAATTTACGCTGTGGCGTAGCGGCAGATTAAGTATTTTGTGCGGTGATTATTTTGCGTTAAGCGCCGCCGAATTAGGGAAAATCGATACCGTTTACGACCGGGCGGCCTTAACCGCCTTGCCCGAAGATATTCGCGGGCAATATGTGTCGCAGCTGCGACGCATCGTGCCGGAGACCGCGACTATCTTGCTGTTGACCGCGGAGGACCTTGAACTGGAATGTGTTAGCGATGAGACTGACGATGTTTCCGACGAAATCATCGCGTTATACGGCAAGGACTTTATGATCGAACTCAGTCATGTGCAACGCATAGACGAGGCGGATTCGCAAGCATTTGCGGCTGGTGAAGCCGGGCTGTACAAGGTGTATCAGCTTTCCGGTAAAACGCCAAGCCAAACGTAACGCCGACACATTCTTTGTGGCGCGGCTGTCATAAAATGAAGGACATCGCCGTCTGGTCTGGATACACTATCCCGGCAGCTCGGTTATAGCGTGGCGAAAATCTCAGCTTGAGTTTTTTTGTAACTATTCAGCATGCTACACCAGCGTCCCTCTTATCAGGAGGGGGCAGATTTTTAGTGGTTCGCGGAGTTGTAACTATTTCTTTTTATCAATAATTGCGAGCGCCTTGCTATGTTTGACCAGACTTTTGCCATGCGTAAGTCAGGTATAAAAATCGATTGAGCGGGCATCATTCAAACCAAGCAAATCTCTTGAAAACAAAATTAGCTTTTTTAATTCTTTTCCTATTCGTGGCGTTGGAGTCCGGCGTGAGTGCACAAGAAACAAACGACTATGTTGAAACGCAGGTCCAGGCCTTATTGGGTCAAATGAGCCTGGAAGAAAAAGTCGGGCAGATGACCCAGATCGACTTCAGCGTCGTTTCGGTAGTGAACGGCGAGATTGCCGATAATCCGATTGATCAGGCCAAACTGGAAGATGCCATACTAAACCGGCATATAGGTTCGATTTTGAACACCCCAACCACGCCGAATAATCAGACCCAGCCCATCGAAAAATGGCGGCGGATGACCCAAGCGATTCGCGAGGTGGCCGCGAAAACCCGGTTGAAAATTCCAGTGCTCTACGGTATCGATGCAATTCATGGCGCTACCTATACCGAAAACGCGGTACTGTTCCCGCAAGCTATCAGCATGGCGGCAACGTTTAATCCGGATTTGGCTTTCAAGGAAGGCGAAGTTACTGCCCGCGAAGTCAAGGCGTCGGGTTTGGATTGGAATTTCATGCCAGTGATGGACATCGGCCGGCAACCGCTGTGGCCGCGCTTGTGGGAAACCTATGGCGAGGACGTGCATTTGGCGGTGACGATGGGTAGTGCCTATATCAAAGGCCACCACGGCGACGATTTTGCGGCAGCGGACAAAGCACCAACCTGTTTGAAGCATTATGTCGGCTATAGCTATCCCTTAAACGGCAAGGACCGCACTCCGGCCTGGATAGGCGAACGGGCGTTACGCGAATATTTTCTGCCCGGCTTCGAGGCCGGTGTAAAAGCCGGAGCGCCGACCGTGATGATCAACTCTGCTGAAGTGGACGGTATTCCCGGGCACGTCAACCATCATTACCTAAATACCATTTTGCGCGGCGAGATGGGTTTTAAAGGCTTTACTGTGTCCGATTGGGCCGACATCAGCCGCTTATATACCCGCGACAAACTGGCTGCCTCCCCGCGCGAAGCGGTGAAGATGGCGGTAATGGCCGGCATTGATATGAGTATGGTGCCGTTCGATTACTCGTTTTACGATTTGCTGTTGGATTTAGCTAAATCCGGCGAAGTGCCGATGACTCGCATCGACGAAGCGGTATCGCGGATCTTGCGGGTGAAGTATCAAAGCGGTTTGTTTGAAAGACGCGAGCCGGCGCTGGCTGTAAAAGGCAATTTTGTCGCTGAAGACGCGGTCGCTGCCAATCGGCAAGCGGCGCGGGAAGCAATCATCTTGGCGAAAAACGAGCAGCATATTTTACCCTTGAGCAAGCACGCCAGTATTCTGGTGACCGGGCCGACCGCGAATTTGTTAAGCGTGATGAACGGCGGTTGGACCATCACCTGGCAGGGTGCCGCCGAACATTTGTATCCAAAAGACAAGCCGACTTTGTTACAGGCCCTGCAGCAAAAAACCAGCGGTAAAGTCACTTACGTGGGCGGGAAAAATTTCAGCGACGAAATTAATATCGAGCAGGCAGTGACTCAGGCGCGTCAGCACGATGTGGTGATTTTGGCGCTAGGCGAAAAAACCTACACCGAAACCGAGGGCAATATCGAATCCTTGCATCTCGATCCGGTGCAATTGCAACTGGCTAGAGCGATATTCGAAATCGGCAAGCCGGTCATTCTAGTCACGTTCGGCGGTAGGCCGCGTATCATCACCGAAATAGCTAACAAGGCGCAGGCCGTGGTGTTGGGCTTTTTGCCGGGCATGGAAGGCGGGGCGGCGATGGCCGATATTTTGTTCGGAGATACCAATCCCAGCGGCAAATTGCCGATTTCCTATCCGCGCGATAGCAACGATATCGTGATGTACGACCACAAGCCTATAGAGGCATTCGAGACCAATCAGTATCGACCGCTGTATCCGTTCGGCCACGGTTTGAGTTACACCACGTTCCAGACCAGCGGTCTGCGTCTGAGCAAAGATAGCATTGCGATGGGCGAGAATATCGATGTGACCGTTAAGGTGAAAAATACCGGCGGGCTGACCGGTAAGGAAACCGTGATGGTGTATCTGCATGATGTCGCGGCTTCGGTGTCGCGGCCGGTGAAACAGTTAAAGGCGTTTAAAAAGGTCGAGTTAAAACCCGGCGCGGAGCAGACCTTACAATTTAGCTTAACGCCGCAGGATATGTCCTTTATTGGTGTAGATATGCGGCGCATCGTCGAGCCGGGGGAGTTTGAGGTGATGGTCGGTAATGAAGTCGCACGTTTCCACGTTGCCAAACCCTAAATCAATTTGCGGGATTAACTCATGCCGGATCAACAAAACCAAGGTAGACAGTCATATACGGGCTCGTTAGCTATTCTGACCTCGCTGTTTTTTATTTGGGGCTTTATTACGTGTCTTAACGACATCCTGATTCCGCATTTAAAGGCGGTGTTTACGCTGAGCTATACCCAGGCGATGTTGATCCAGTTTTGTTTCTTCACCGCTTATTTTTTGATGTCGGTGCCCAGCGGTTATCTGGTGGAAAAAATCGATTACAAGGGCGGTATCATCGTGGGTTTGGCGATTGCCGGTTGCGGTTGTTTACTGTTTTATCCGGCGGCGGGGCTGCATTCGTACCCTTTGTTTTTGGGAGCGTTTTTTGTGCTGGCTTCCGGGATTACTTTGTTGCAGGTTTCCGCTAATCCGTATGTGACAGTGTTGGGCGATCCGCACACCGCGTCCAGCCGCTTGACCTTGACCCAGGCCTTCAATTCCTTGGGTACCACACTAGCGCCGTATTTTGGGGCGTTGTTTATTTTGTCTAATGCGGTAAAAAGCGCGGAGGAGATAAAACTGCTGGACGCTGAGCAATTGTCGGCTTATCAAGCGGCGGAAGCTGCGGCGGTGCAGAATCCGTATTTATTTCTGGCGGCAGTCTTGTTCTTAATGGCCGCAGTGTTTGCTATGCTGAAGTTGCCGAAGATTAATCAGCAAGCCGAGGCTGGTGGCGCGCACGCAGAGGGCGGCAGTGCCTGGCAATATTCGCATTTGGTATTGGGCGCCGTGGCGATTTTTGTCTATGTGGGTGGTGAAGTGTCGATTGGCAGTTTTCTGGTTAACTTTCTCGGCGAGCCGGATATCGCCGGTTTGGCTGAGCAGGATGCCGGCAAATACGTGTCGTTTTACTGGGGTGGGGCGATGGTCGGCCGGTTTATCGGTTCGGCGGTGATGCAGAAAATCCATCCCGGCAAGGTGCTGGCGTTTAACGCCTTGGCCGCGGCAGCTTTAGTATTGGCGACGATGCTGGGCAGCGGTACGCAGGCGATGCTTACGATACTAGCGGTGGGTTTGTGCAATTCCATCATGTTTCCCACCATCTTTTCGCTGGCTTTAACCGGCTTGGGCAGCCATACCGGCCAAGGTTCCGGCATTCTCTGTGCCGCCATCGTTGGGGGGGCTATTTTACCCCTGCTGCAAGGCGCGTTTGCCGATCATATTGGCATTCAGCACGCTTTTTTTATCCCTTTAACGTGCTATCTGTACATCGCCTTTTACGGTTATCGTTGCCGCCAGTTGTAATTAAACCTGCTCTTTAACCTTTCAAGAATTTCGCCCGGTTCGGCGACTGTATAATCAAGTTGGGGATAGCTGATAACGGAAGCTCACCATCCGTGCCACCCAGCTTCACTGCTTCCTTGGGCATGCCGTAGACCACGCAACTAACCTCATCTTGGGCTATGCACAGCGCCCCTGTATCGTGCAATTCCTTCATGCCGTGTGCGCCGTCGTCGCCCATGCCGGTCATAATTACGCCCAGCACATTTTTGCCGGCCGCTTGCGCAGCGGAACGGAATAGCACGTCCACCGAGGGACGGTGGCGGCTCACTAGCGGGCCATCCTTGATTTCTACCCGGTATTGCGCACCGCTGCGCCGTAACAACATGTGTTTACCTCCTGGCGCGATCAAGGCCAGTCCGGGAATCACCCGGTCATTTTGCTCGGCTTCCTTCACAGTGATCTGGCATAGGCTGTCCAGCCGTTTGGCGAATGCGGCGGTAAATGCCTCCGGCATGTGCTGGACGATGACGATACCCGGCGTGGTGCGGGGTAGCCGCGTCAACACGTATTCCAAAGCCTGGGTGCCGCCGGTTGAAGTGCCGATGGCGACGACGCGGTCGGTGGTTTCCGTCATCGAGATCAAGCTTGTTGGGGAAATCACTGCGTCGGCAGTTAATTTCGGGCTGCCATCCACGGGCTTGCCGATTGGGGCCGCCGATTTTTTTAGTCTGGCATGCGAAGCACCTTTAATCGCATCGGCCAGCAGCGTTTTCGAGTCTTGCAGAAAGCCTTTCAGGTTAACGGTGGGTTTGGTGATGATGTCAACGGCACCGGCACTCATAGCTTGCATTGTGACTTCCGCGCCTTTGGCGGTCAGCGTCGAGCAGATCACCACCGGGGTAGGATGTTCATGCATCAGCTTCTTCAGGAACGTGATACCGTCCATGCGCGGCATTTCGATGTCCAGGATAATGACATCCGGCCAGTCTTTTTCCATGCGGGTCAAGGCAAAGATCGGATCCGGCGCGGCGCCAATCACTTTGATGCCCGGCAGGCTGTCGAGCAAGCCGGTCAAAACCTGCCGTACCACCGCAGAGTCGTCGACAATAAATACTTTTGTGTCTGTCATAGTGTCCTTGGGTTTGCCTGTTAGTGGTCTTGAACCGGTTACCAGAATTCGGCATTGCTTCTGGATTTTTCGTGTTCGTCGATGTTTTTCTTCCAATAGCGACGTTCTTCGTTTTCGAGAGACAGTTGCTGATTGTGGTCGATTTTTTTGATAAAGACCGAATAATCGCTACCGACGAAATGGACGTTTCTGCCGATATTGCCGCCGAGACAGGCACTAAGCATAGGAATGTTTTCTTTTTTTAAAAACTCTTTGATGAATAAAACATTCACATCGCCCACGGTTTCCTTGCGGTTTTTGTCTTCTCGCAGCTTTAAAACGTTGCCGCCACCAAAACATTTGGCTTGCAGATTCAGCCGGTTGGCGCCGAGTTTCATCATGTCGTTGATCAGTAATTCCATCGCATAAATGCCGTAGCGGCCTTCTTCGGACTCAATGATAGGTACATTGTGGGAGTGAGAGCGATAAGCCAGCAAAAAATGATTCATGCCAAATACCCGATTGATCGGATCGTATAGGCAGGCTGCCACACAAGAGCCCAACAGCGTCGAAATGACTTCCGGTTTGCGGGAGGCATAGAACTCGCCCGGGTCGATGACGATACGTTGGGTATCTCTGAAGGGCAGGACTTTCATGGTTTCCTGTATATCGAGGGTTTGATCATTTGTAACTGTTCGGTGACCCGATGCAGACTTTCCGAATGACTGATGATGAAATGTCCGCCAGGCTTTAGGGCGGTAATCAGCCGTTCGACTACCTGTTTTTTGGTGTCTTGGTCGAAATATATTAGAACGTTACGCAGAAAAATCACTTCGAACCTACCCAATGCTGGCGGCAGTGAACTCATCAGATTGACCTGATCAAATTTGACTCGGCTGCGCAGTTTGTTATCCACGCGAAAAAAACCTTCCTGGCTGCGCACGCCCTTCAGACAATATTTTTCTAGCAGACGTTTGTCCATATGATCCAGTCTGTCCAGCGGGTATACGCCTTGACGGGCAATTTCCAGCACTCGGGTACTCAAATCGGAGCCGAAAATCTCCCAATTGCGCATGCCTAGGTTCTCCGCCAGTACCATCGCTAAAGTATAGGCTTCTTCTCCTGTCGAGCTGGCCGCACTCCAAACCCGAAATTGCTCGCCGCGCCAAGGTTTAAGAATCTGCTGCTGGAAGAATTCGAAATGTTTGGGTTCTCGAAAAAAATAGGTTTCATTGGTGGTCAGAATGTTGACCAGCGTTTGAAATTCATGAGGATAATCGGGGCTGATAGCCAGCTGATAGTATTCGCCGTAATTATGCAGCTGGTAATAGTCGAGCCTCTTGGCTAGCCGGCTGGCTACCATGATTTTCTTTTCCGGTGTCAGAGCGATGCCGGCATGGTCGTAAATCAGACGTCTGAAGCGTTCGAATTCTTCGGTCGTGATAGGGGCTATGCTAATAAAATCTTCTCCGTTAGTAAGGATTTACGAAGCAATTATGTCAGTAATTAATTACATGAATTGCTGAGAACTTAACATTAACGAAAAACCTAAGATGGTACTGGGTTGAATGCAAGTCTAAAACTCTCTACTATCCTTAACATACCCAAAACCCAAACGGAATTCCCATGCTTCGAAAACCTTATCCTATAGCCAAAAGCCCCGGTCCACTTGGTTTTTATCTGTTGACGGTCGGGCTGGGAGTGATAGGCGGATTGTTAGCGTGCGTGCAAACCGGTTTCAGTTTGATCAGCATGGGAGCCACCGCTGCGCTTGGCTTTGCCGGCGTTCTGGTCGGGTCTACTTTGTACAACAAGCAGCAAGCCGTGCTGAATGAAGCTAATAAGGCTTGGCGTGGCGACGAAGACTTAAAGCTGCAAGATCTTGAAGCATACGCGATCGAGCTGGAGCGTTTGTTTCTGCAAGTAGTGCCCATTCTGCTCAGACAAGTACAAACCTCCAGAACGCATACCGAACAGGAAATCACCGTGCTGACCAGCCGCTTTGCCGCCATGGTCAATCAATTGGAGAGACTGATTTCCGGTGGGGCGCAGAGCCGTCAAGGCCGCAGTGTCGACGTGTTATTCAGCGAAACCCGGGATGCCTTGACTGCGGTTCTAAAAGTTTTAAGTCAAATTCAAGACGTTGAGCACGCGGTGGTCGACGAGGTTCGTAAACTGTCCGCGCATACCGGTCAACTGGACACCATGGCGCAGGAGGTGCGCAAGGTCGCCGAACAAATCAATTTATTAGCGCTTAATGCCGCTATCGAAGCGGCACGGGCAGGCGAAAATGGCCGCGGCTTTGCGGTTGTCGCCGATGAAGTCCGTAAACTGGCCGGTTTTTCGTCGTCTACCGGGGAAAAGATCAGCCACGCTATTGCCGATATCAACAAAGCCATGGCCTCCACCTTGAAAATGTCCGAGGCATCCGGGTCTTCGGACGACAAATCGATCCGCGATGCCGAACACGCCATCCGCACCGCACTGGACGATTTAAGGGTGGCCTTGGATATGTTCAGAAACGATGCGGACCAATTGCGTGGCAACAGCGCGCAAATTCGTGATGAAATTTTCTCGGTGTTGACGGCGTTCCAGTTTCAGGATCGGGTCAGCCAAATGCTGTCGCATGTCGAACACAATCTAAACAGCCTGCAAAGCGCGGTGGACGCTACGCGTAATAGCGGCGAGCGCCAAGCGAATAGTCTGGATGTCGGGGCAACTTTGGCTCGAATGGAGCTCAGTTACACGATGCCGGAAGAATTATTGAATCACTCTTCCGGGACGGCAGTGAGTCACCAAAGTACTTCCGCCAACGACGAGATTACATTTTTCTAAATTTAATGAAGGATTGAGTAATGGCTAAAACCATCATGATTGTTGATGATTCGGCATCCATCCGGCAGGTTGTCGGTATTGCCCTTAAAGGCGCGGGTTACGATGTGATCGAGGCCTGCGACGGCCGGGATGCGCTGAGTAAATTAACCGGGCAAAAAATCAATCTGATCATCACCGATGTGAATATGCCGAATATGGACGGCATAACCTTTGTTACGGAAGCCAAAAAATTAGCGGCTTACAAATTCACTCCGATGATGATGCTGACTACCGAAGCCGCCGACGATAAAAAGCAGGCTGGCAAGGCGGCAGGGGCGAAAGCCTGGCTGACCAAACCGTTTCAGGCCCCCACTTTACTCGACGCGGTGTCCAAATTGGTGTTGCCTTAAAAACAACTCCGCCGCACAAGGGGAGAAAACCTTGGCTATCCAACTAAAACAACAAAAAAACGGCTTCACCCATCTAGCTATACAGGGTGAATTAACTATTTATTCGGTGCTTGAACACAAACAAGCACTATCCCAGTATCTAAGCTCGGCTAAGGACATGCAAATCGATCTTGCCGATGTCACTGAAATAGATAGTGCCGGTTTGCAATTACTGATGTTTCTGAAGCAGGAAGCCATTAGCCGCGATATCAGCTTTAGCCTCAGTCAACATAGCGAGGCGGTCGTTGAAGTGTTGGAACTGCTTAACCTGAGTAAGCATTTCGGGGACCCTATCGTAATCTCCGCAGATTGGAAATCATCATGAGCGAATTTGATGCTGCCTTAACGGTTTTCGCCCAAGAGGCTGAAGAGTTGTTGACGGATATGGAAGACGCTTTGTTGTCTCTGGAGAGCAAACCGGACGATAGCGAAACCATCAATAGTTTGTTCAGGGCCATGCACACCATCAAAGGCTCTTCCGGATTGTTTGGCTTCAATGTCATTGTGGGCTTTACCCACGAAGCCGAGTCCGTTCTGGATAAAGTGCGTAACGGTGAACGCAATATCGACGCGGAATTAATCTCTGTATTATTGGACAGCAAAGATCACACGGCTAAATTGATCGAACATTGTTTGACGCAGAAAGACGCGGCATTACCGGCGAGTTTGGCGGCGGACGGAGAACGTTTGATTCGGCAGTTGACCGGACGGCAAACGACCGACATGCAGCAGAGCGACGATATTGTCCAGCTGGAAATTGAAGGCGGCGGCGAAATATCGGTGGACGACAACTGGCTCATTTCTTTAGAGTTTCAGAAAGATGCTTTCAGAAACGGCATGGATCCCTTGTCGTTTATTCGCTATCTGCGCACCTTGGGAGAGATTAAACAAATTCTTACCGTAGCCTCGGAAATGCCGGTCGGTGACGACATGGATCCGGAAAGCTGCTATTTGCATTTCAAAATTGCTTTTCAGAGCGATGCGAATAAACAGACGATAGAGGCGGTGTTTGATTTTGCCGCGGACGATTGCGATATCAAAATTTTGCCGCCTAATTCCAAACTAGAGGAATATCTAAATCTGTTGAATGCTCAGGATGACAATCATGTTAAGCGCTTGGGCGATATGCTGGTGCAGGTCGGCGCCCTGACTCAAAACGATGTCAATCATGCCTTGCAACGCCAGCAGGCGAGTGTTGATGCGGAACAGGAAGCCCCCAGCAAACCGTTGGGCGAAATACTGGTCGAGCAACACGTCGTACAGCAGCCATTGGTCGATCAAGCGCTGAAAAAACAGGAGCAGACCAAACAAAAACTGGCAAGCGAAGCCAATTACATTAGGGTCGATGCCACCAAACTAGGCCATTTGATCAATTTGGTCGGTGAGCTGGTGATTTCCAGTGCGGCGATGAATTTGATCGTTGAGCGGCATGGCCTCAGCGATGCCGGCGATGTGGCCGCCAGCATGAATGCCTTAGTCGGCAGTATTCGCGATACCGCATTGGAATTGCGCATGGTGCAAATCGGCGAAACCTTTTCCCGGTTTAAACGGGTGGTGCGCGACGTTAGTAAAGAATTGAATAAAGACATCGAACTTTTTATCAGCGGCGGCGAAACCGAGTTGGATAAAACGGTCGTCGAAAAAATCAACGATCCGTTAACGCATTTGATCCGCAACGCCCTCGATCACGGCATTGAAAGTCCCGAGCAGCGGCTCGCCGTTGGTAAGCCGGCACAAGGAACGGTGCAACTCAATGCCTACCACGAATCCGGGCATATCGTGATTCAAATCGCCGATGACGGCGCTGGTTTGAACAGCGAGCGAATACTCGCCAAAGCATTAGCTAACGGTTTGATTAAACCCGATCACGATTTGTCCCAACAAGACATTCACAATCTGATATTCGCCGCCGGACTCAGCACCAAGGATCAAGCCACCAATTTATCCGGGCGCGGTGTCGGCATGGATGTGGTGAAAAAAAATATCGAAGCCTTACGCGGCTCCGTCGAGATAGACAGCGTAGAAGGCGAGGGCACCACCATTTCCATACGCTTACCGCTGACCCTGGCAATTATCGATGGTTTTATGGTAGGTACCGGTCAGGACCGCTACATCATCCCTCTAAGTATGGTGGACGAATGCATCGAGATGAATGCCAACGAATGCGAAATTGATGAATTACAGCATTACATTAATTTACGCGGCCAGGTTTTACCGTATTTGCGTTTAGCGGATTACTTTCGGAACGGTTCCCAAGATACCACTAGGAAGCGCGAGAGCGTGGTGGTGGTCAAGTTCGGGCAAAGCAAAGCCGGGTTTGTTGTCGATGAATTGCATGGCGAGCATCAAACTGTCATCAAGCCTTTGGGCAGGGTTTTCGAAAAACTTAAAGGTATTACCGGCGCTACTGTGTTGGGCGACGGTAATGTAGCTTTAATTTTAGATGTGCAGGGTCTGATTGACTCGGCAACCAGTTTTAAGCACCGAAAAGTGCCGATGTATGAACAGTGAACTGTCCCCTTTAAGACCGTAGATTCTATTTTTGCCAGTGAAAGGCTGCACTTTTGTCGGGAGAATTCCCCGTTACTTGAAGGCACTCTGTTCCGGCTTTAATTTATAAGGAATAAGAAAATGAAAATGACCGTGGTAAGAAAAATGATTTTACTGGTCGTGGTGGCCATTATTGGTTTGGCGGCTGTGGCGTGGATAGGTCAACGCAGCATGACGAGTGTCTATGAGAAGACGAATTTTGCGAACTTAAATACTGTGCCGGCTCTAGCGGCACTGGGTGATGCCGGCCAGCGACTTGGACGCTTACGGGTGCGGGTCTATCGGCATGTATTGACCGAGGATATCGCCGAAAAGGCAAAAGTCGAGGCAACGGTTAAAGATGCGCAGGATGGCATTGAAAAGGCGTTTGCTGCCATAGAGAAAACGGTTGATGACGAAAAAGATCGCAAACTGTTGGAGGAGATGACAAAAACCTATAAGGAATATGCGTTGTCTATCGATAAAATCATCGAAGTCTCTCGAAAAAATAACGATACCGATAGTCGCGCAGCACTGGTAGCCGGCGCGCCCATTGCTGAGGCGTTCAACACCAATATAGATAAGTTCCAAGAATACGTGATTGAAGTCGGCAAAAAGTCAGCTGATGAAGCCGCGGCTGAAAAAGAAAGCGCAACCTTTATGGTGAATGTAATCAGTGCAACGATCTTGATATTCACCGGCATACTGGGCTGGGTGATTACGCGCGGCATTATTTTGCCTTTGAATGAACTGCAAAGGGTAGTGGACGCATTGGCGCAAGGCGAGTTTAGTACTGCGATTAACATTAACCGTGAAGACGAGATCGGTGTGGTTGCCAATGCCCTGAAAGACATGCGCGGACATTTGGTCAGAGTGGTGCAGGAAGTGCGTTCCAATTCAGAGGCCTTGTTGAGCGCATCGCAGCAAGTTAGTGCCACGGCGCAATCGATGAGTCAAATGGCCACCGAGCAAGCGGCAAGCGTGGAAGAAACGACTTCGTCGATTGAACAACTTAATTCGTCGGTACAACAAAATACCGAAAACGCGCATATCACGGAACAAATGGCCACCAAATCTGCCAGCGAAGCCCGCGATGGCGGTAATGCCGTAAACGAAACGGTAACGGCCATGAAACACATCGCCAAAAAAATTGGTTTAATCGAAGACATTGCTTACAAAACAAACCTGCTATCGTTAAACGCCGCCATCGAGGCCGCGTCCGCCGGTGAGCACGGAAAAGGTTTTGCGGTGGTAGCGGCAGAAGTGCGTAAGTTGGCGGAAAGTAGTCGGGTCACCGCCGAAGAGATCAATGAATTGGCCACTAATAGCGTGGCGATAGCTGAGAAAGCCGGTGGTTTGATCAGCGCAGTGGTGCCTAATATCGCTAAAACCGCCGATTTGGTTCAAGAAATTAATGCCGCGTCGATCGAACAATCCAGTGGCATCAATCAGATCAACGAAGCCATGCGCCAATTGGATAAGGCTACCCAGCAAAACGCCGCCAGTTCAGAAGAATTAGCAGCGACCTCAGAAGAATTAAATGGCCAAGCGACCCAACTGCAGCACGCCGTGGCCTTCTTTAAATTGGAGGAGGACAACAGAGCGCAAAATTACAGATCGACTCCGCCTGCACCTCGCCCAAATAGAGGTCCGGTAAGTCCCAGCTATGCTGCTAAGCCTGCGGCTCCGGCTTTAGCGGATGGGTCGATTAATTTTAACGACAAAGACTTTGAGCGTTTTTAATCTCTGGAGAACAGACCATGAGTAATCTGATTCGGAGAGAAACCGGCCAGGCAGTGGCGGTTCAGGAGCAGGTAGGCCAATACCTGACTTTTTTAGTGGGGACAGAAAGTTTTGCAGTCAGTATTCTGGATGTGAAGGAAATTATTGAGATTGCCAACGTGACGCGGGTACCGTTGACGCCGGACTATATTCACGGAGTGATCAATTTGCGCGGCAGTGTGGTACCGGTTATCGATTTATCGGCACGTTTAAGCCGGCGTTGCACTGAAGTCAGTAAGCGCAGTTGCATCGTCTTGGTGGCGGTTGAAACGAATGATGGTTCGCAATTGATCGGGATGTTGGTGGACGAAGTCAGGGAGATTTTAGAGATCCCGCCCGCCAACATTCAGCCGGCTCCTGATTTTGGTACTGATATTCGTACCGACTTTATTCAGGCTATGGCACGTGTCGACGACGTGTTTGTTATTCTGTTGGCGATGAATCGCGTTCTATCACTTGACGAATTGTCGCTACTTGGAGATTTGGCTCACTCCCAGGAGCGGCTGGCCACTGTGGCTGACTAAGTAAAGTAAGTCGATTAACCGAACAAAAGGTATTAGTATCATCATTCGGTTGTAAGACACGTGTCCGAACGATACTCGGGGAGAGTATGCATATATTCTCCCATTAGCCTATCCTCTTCTCGTATGTGTACCAACACCCACCGGGTGACGAATGCTTTGATAGCAGCCGGTTGCCAATGTCTATCGAAAATTGTTTCGGAAATTTCGTTCAGCTTTTCCAGCATCTGATTATGAGCGGATATATGTTGAACATAACCCGGGTATCGGCATTGTTTCATTAGCTGTTCTTCCGCTTCGAAATGCTCACGAACATGCTGATAAAACAGCATGAACAAATGCGTCAATGCCTCGCTGCTACCGGCTTCAACAATTTTGTTGGCCAGTTCGAACAGGTGCTGGTGTTGGGCGTCCACGGTTGCGTGGCCGATCTTGTAGTCATCTAGCCAGATAAACTCGCTCATAATTGGCTCCCTTCGTTATTTAAATGAACTCTTTGGTTCAATATAGTGACTTGCCGGATTTCTGCTCCTGTTGGCTGGCGAAGTAGGCATTAATCGCTGCGTCTTCCGCCACTATATGAGCAATCCAGTCGTGCATGAAGCCCGGCACATCAAGTGCCTCCAGTTGTTGTTGCTGGTTGATGTCATTACTAAACTCCACCAATTTTTCCAGCATCAGATTATGCGTTTGCACATGATGTTGATATTCCGGATAACCGTTTTGCTTCATGAAGACTTCTTCAGCTTGAAAATGTTCCCTGACATGGTGGTACAGCAACATGATGTTCTCGGTTAGCGCGTGAATATCCTTCGAAGCTAGCAGTCGGTTTGCCAGACGGAATAATTCTTTGTGTTGTTGATCAACCTTTTCGTTTCCGAGCAGATAATGATTTTCCCAAACGAATTGGTTCATGTAGTTACCGTAATATCTTTTCGTGTTATTGCGTCTTAAAAAAGCCGACTTCCCGCATTAGCGTTTGGCTTTGATCGTTTAACTCTTCCGCGGTGGCGGCCAATTGCTCTGAAGCTGCCGCGTTATGCTGAATCGCCGTGTCCAACTGTCCTACCGCTTGACTGATTTGCCGGACGCCGGCAGCCTGTTCGTCGGATGCGGTAGCTATTTCCTGTACAAGCGTAGCGGTTTTTTGAATGCTGGGCAGCATTTGGCTGAAGATACGGCCGGCGTTTTGAGCGATGTCCAGGCCGGTATTGGCTAGTTCGCCGATTTCGTTGGCGGTATCCTGGCTGCGGGTCGCCAACTTTCGCACCTCGGTCGCTACCACCGAGAAACCGGCGCCGTGTTCGCCCGCTTTGGCGGCGACGATCGAAGCGTTTAATGACAGCAAGTTGGTTTGGTAGGCAATCGCTTCGATTAAGCCGATTTTTTCGGCGATTTTGTTCATCGCCACCACGGTGTCTCTGATTGCTTGTTCACCGCTTTGCGCCGATTCGGCAGCCGTAAGCGCTATTTTTTCCGTGGTTTGCGCATTCTCGTGGTTGTGTTCCACCGACCCGGTCAATTGTTCCAGTGCGGCGCTGGTTTGTTCGATACTGGCCGCTTGTTCGCAGCTGGTTTGACTGAGTGTTTGCGCGGCATTATTGACTTCAGTAGAGGCTTGAGCGATTTGCGCCGAACAGCTGCCGATGGTGCCGATTACATCGGCCAGACGTTTTTGCATGGTCAGCATTGCGGCAAAAATGCCGACATGTTGCGCCGCTTGTGGCATGCCCCGTCGCTCCAGTTTGCCGGCAGCGATATTGACTGCCAGATTATTGACCTGCCACGGTTCCCCGCCCAACTGAGCGGCTATGTCCTTGCGCAGTATCCAAAATAGCGAAAAAGACAAACCTGCTACCACAACAATAAACACGCCGTTGAACAACAAACGGCGAATGGCGCTGCTTTCAATCGCCTTAGACGAGTCTATGGTGTCCTTGGCGATATAGTTTTCCACTTCTTTCAATAGATTGATCTTGCCGGTTTGCATCGCAAACCAGTGGGCCGGGTCCACCCCAAAACCGCCCTTGTCGGCATGGCTGAGCGCCTTGCTGCGCATGGCCGCAGTTTCGTCAATGAACTGTCCGCGCAGCGTGTGTTGTAAAAAATCCAGGTACGGTTGGGGGGCTACCGAGGCAAAAATATCCAGATAAGTATTCTGAAAAGCGATCAGAGTCACCAGTTTTTCATACATGCCAGGCCCAAAAGCATCCTTGGCAAAAGTGTTGGCCAACACGGCCCGCTCCACGCCTGCTTGTTCCTTGCCTTTCAGGAAATTGGCGTAGGCATCCAGTTTGTGATTGATGTGCACATTGGTGCTCAACTGCGGCAATTGGGCGATGATGGCCAGATAAGCGGCATTCAGATTGGAATAGTAATTGATGGTGGCTTCGCCGCTGGCGCGTAAAGCAGTGACTGACTGGCGAGTCTCGTCGAGTTGGTTGATTTGCCTGCCTGCCGCCGCCAAACCCGCCTTCAGATTGGTTGCGGCGGCTTGGGTGTCGAATGTTTTGAGAAACGCATTCAGTTGTTTCAGCTTTTCGTCGGTGGCTAAGCGTTGTTGCTCGAGTTCTGCTTTGAATTTCTGGCCGCCGCTACCCAAATGCCCCACCGACAAACCGCGTTCTTTTTGTAATTCATGTACCAGATCGCTGGCGTACACGGAAAAGTCGGCTAAAGAGATAATCTTTCCCGCTGACTGCATCTCCACAATATGGGTGTAGACCACGAAGGAGGACATTAGCAGTAAGCCCGCCAACGGTATCAGCGATAGGGCCGCTATTTTGTGGCTGAATTTAACGGTTTTCAGGTCAAGCATGTCCACTCCCGGCGACTATTTATATGCTCAAGCATAGTCCAGGGTGCTTATACCTGCTACGTGCAAGGTCGAGGGAAACGGGCCGATTGCGTTCAAAAAAACTCGCCGAATCGACTCCGTTCGCCTTTCTATATTTAGATTTAGAACAAACCGCTGATGACGCCTTCGTCGCTAATATCGATACGCTCTGCCGCCGGTACTTTCGGTAAGCCCGGCATGGTCATCATGTCGCCGGCAATTGCTACGATGAAGCCGGCGCCGTTGGCCAGGCGCACTTCATTGATTTCCACAACGTGGTCGGTCGGTGCGCCCTTGGCGTTGGGGTTGGTGGAAAATGACATTTGGGTTTTGGCCATGCAGACCGGGAAATGGCCGTAGTTGGCTTGCAGCGCCTTCAGCTCGGCAATGATTTTCGGGCTGGCGCTGATTCTTGCCGCGCCGTACAGCTTGGTGGCGATGGCTTCGATTTTATTCCATAGCGGCATTTCGCTGTCGTAAACGAAATTAAAGCCGGGCTCGCGGTGATCGACGATGTTCAGTATCTCTTGAGCCAGCTGTTCCGCGCCGGCGCCACCGTACGCCCAGTGTTTGGCGACTACGCATTTCACGCCCAAGGCTTCGCATTTTTGCTGCAACAAAGCGATTTCGGCATCGGTGTCGAAGGTAAAATGATTGATGCTGACGACACAGGGCAGCCCGTAATGCGTTGTGATGTTATGCAGATGGCGCTCCAGATTGGCAAAACCTTGCTCCAATGCTGCCAGATTTTCCTGGTTCAAGTCGTCTTTGGCTACGCCGCCGTGGAATTTCAATGCCCGCACCGTCGCGACCAATACCACTGCCGAGGGCTTTAAGCCGGACATGCGGCATTTGATGTCCAGAAATTTTTCCGCGCCCAAATCGGCACCAAAACCGGCTTCGGTCACCGCATAGTCGGCCAGCTTCAACGCCGTTTTGGTAGCGGTGACGGTATTACAGCCGTGAGCGATGTTGGCAAACGGGCCACCATGAATAATCGCCAGATTGTTTTCCAGCGTTTGCACCAGGTTAGGTTTGATCGCATCTTTTAATATGGCCGCCATCGCGCCATGAGCTTTCAGATCGCTGGCGTAAACCGGCGTGACTTTATCGGATTTGTAGCCTATGACGATGCGACCCAAACGTTCTTTTAAGTCGGCACGGCTGGTGGCCAAGCACAGAATCGCCATAACTTCCGAAGCGACCACAATGTCGAAGCCGTCTTCGCGCAAATAGCCATTAGCGGGTCCGCCCTGGCCGATGGTGATTTTGCGCAACGCCCGGTCGTTCATGTCGATCACGCGCTTCCATTGAATGCGGCGCGGGTCGATGTCCAGTTTGTTGCCGTGATTGATATGGTTGTCGATCAATGCCGACAATAAATTGTGCGCCACGCCGATGGCGTGAAAGTCGCCGGTAAAATGCAGATTGATGTCTTCCATCGGCACCACTTGCGCATAACCGCCGCCGGCCGCGCCGCCTTTTACACCAAAGCAGGGGCCAAGCGACGGTTCGCGCAGGCAGATAATGGTTTTCTTGCCGATGCGGTTCAGCGCGTCACCTAAACCTACCGTGGTGGTGGTTTTGCCCTCGCCGGCCGGGGTGGGGCTAATCGCAGTGACTAAAATCAGTTTGCCGTCGGTTTTATCGGTCAGGCTGTTGACATATTCCAGGGAAATTTTGGCTTTGTAATGACCGTAAGGGTCCAAATGTTCCGCGGGAATGCCGAATTTTTCGCCGGCCAGATCGATAATCGGGCGCATGCTTGCCTGTTGGGCAATTTCAATGTCAGACATGGTAGTTCCTAAATACTCTGAGAAATGTTGCAAAAGCAGAGCAGCCGGCGGCTGCGATGGGCGGATATTGTAGAGTTCAACGGCTTGGGCAGCCAGAAATTTAATGGAGAAAAGCCGGCAAGGCTAGACGGGTAGGGCTCTGCCGGCTTTTCGGCGATTAAGGTCGTCGCGCTGGACAACCTGTCGCAATAAGCGGTTTAGTAAGTAATCACTTCGCTACCTTTACCCACCAACACCACATCCGCAGCACGGATCGCAAACAGACCGTTGGTGATCACGCCGGGGATATTGTTGATGGTTTTTTCCAGCTCGACAGGATCCAGGATGCTCAAATTATGCACATCCAGAATCTCGCAAGCGTTGTCGGTGATATAGCTGACGCCGGTGTCTTTGTTCATGCGCAATTCGGGTTGGCCGCCCAGTTTTGCCAATTGGCGGGCTACAAAGCTGCGCGACAAGGGCAATACTTCAACCGGTAACGGAAACTTGCCCATCACATCCACGCATTTGCTTTCGTCGACGATGCAGACAAATTTTTTGCTGGCGCCGGCGATGATTTTCTCGCGGGTCAATGCGCCGCCGCCGCCTTTCAACATTTTTTTATGTGGGGTAACTTCATCCGCGCCGTCCACATAAATATCCAGATCGCCGGATTGATTCAGGTCGATGACGCGAATGCCGATAGATTGCAAATGTTCGGTGGTTTTCGCCGAGCTGGATACCGCGCCTTCGATGTCTCTTTTGAAATCGCAGTCGGCCAACAGATTGATTAAATGTGTGACGGTGGAGCCGGTTCCCATGCCGATGATGGGCACGTTTTTCAAATATTGCAGGGCAGCCTGAGCGACTTGTTTTTTTAATTCGTCTTGAGTCATGGTGATGGTCCTGATGGATTGCTCTTATAAATCTGACACGGCGTTTAACCCGTCATTGTATGGGATAATAACCGATTGACGCTGATCTCTCAGCAGTTTTTACGCCGACACGGCTCCAGGCAGCTTCGCCTAAACAGCCCCAGGACTTAAGCATGGACGGCAATTGCGCCAGCAGTTGCCGAGGACAATAATGCAGACATACATAGAAAAAATATTGCGGGCAAAAGTCTACGACGTTGCCGAGGAAACCCCGCTGGATTTTGCCGCTACGCTGTCGGAGAAAACCAACAACAAGGTCTATCTAAAACGCGAAGATTTACAGCCGGTGTTCTCCTTTAAATTGCGCGGCGCTTAT
Source organism: Methylomonas sp. 11b (assembly GCF_000515215.1). NCBI lineage: Bacteria > Pseudomonadati > Pseudomonadota > Gammaproteobacteria > Methylococcales > Methylococcaceae > Methylomonas > Methylomonas sp. 11b. The sequence continues at coordinate 1,055,912 of NZ_KI911557.1, read as the reverse complement.
AACAAAATCGCCTCCCTGCCGCTCGAACAAACTGCTCACGGTGTCATCGCCGCGTCGGCCGGCAATCACGCCCAAGGTGTGGCCTTGGCAGCCAAAAAATTGGGGATCAAAGCCTTGATTGTGATGCCGAAAACCACACCGGAAATCAAGATCAAATCGGTCAAGGCGCGCGGTGCGAAAATTGTGCTGCATGGCGATTCTTACGACGATGCTTACGCCCACGCGATGGAATTGGTCGCCGAAAAAGGCATGACTTTTATTCATCCTTACGACGACCCGGAAGTGATAGCTGGGCAGGGCACAGTCGGGATGGAAATCCTGCGCCAGCACAACGGCGATATTCACGCGATATTCGTCCCGGTCGGCGGCGGCGGTCTGGTGGCCGGTATCGCCGCCTACGTCAAATTTGTCCGCCCCGAGATTAAAGTCATCGCGGTGGAGCCGGACGATGCTGATTGCTTGAATCAAGCCCTACAAGCCGGCCAGCGTGTGATATTGGAACAAGTCGGTTTGTTTGCCGACGGCGTGGCGGTGAAGCAGATAGGCGAGGAACCGTTCCGCATCGCCCGGCAGTACGTCGATCAGGTAATCACCGTCAGTACCGACGAGATTTGCGCGGCCATCAAGGACATCTTCGACGACACCCGCTCGGTCGCCGAGCCGGCTGGCGCGTTGGCGGTGGCGGGTTTGAAAAAATACGCCGAACAACAGCATCTACAACAACACACCCTGATTGCCATCGACAGCGGTGCCAATATCAATTTCGACCGCTTGCGTTATGTTGCCGAGCGCACCTTGGTAGGCGAACATAGAGAAATTCTGCTGGCGGTGGAAATACCGGAGGTGCCGGGTAGTTTTTTAAGATTTTGCAAAGTCATCGGCAAGCGCAGTATCACCGAATTCAATTACCGTTATTTCGATGCGCGCATGGCGCAAGTGTTTGTCGGTATCAGCAGCAGCGGTGCGGAAAACGACCGGCAGCATCTGATCGAGCTACTGGCCGAAGACGGTTTTCCGGTTACCGATATGACCGGCAACGAACTGGCCAAGGATCACATCCGCTATATGGTCGGCGGTCATGCGCCGTTCGAATTAAAAGAAAGCGTCTACAGCATCCAGTTTCCTGAGCGTCCCGGCGCATTGCTGAAGTTTTTGCTATCGCTGGGCAGTCAGTGGAATATCAGTCTGTTTCATTACCGCAATCATGGCGCAGCCTTTGGCAAGGTCTTGATAGGTTTACAGATCGACGGCGAGCAACGCCGGCGTTTTGAACAATGCTTGTCGGTTTTAGGACTTGCCTATCGGGATGAGACCGGTAATCCAGCCTACCGCCTGTTCGTTGGCGGCAGCGAATCTGCCGACATCGGTTGCTAAGCTTTTCCGCTCCGGTTTAGCCTCCCAATCTTAGGATATATTTAAAAAATGCCCCCAGCCCCTCTTTTTCAAAGAGGGGAGCATAACTTCGCTATTCGGTGCAATCAGAATCGCCGGAGTTTATTCCCACTAAATCCTTAAACCAACAAACCAGGTGCTTAATGTTCTTAAGCGCTTCGGCACATTATTCCGCCAAAATCCTTAACGCCCGGAATTATTGGCAAACAATTCGGGATTTACTCCTAACGACAACTGGGAAATCGCCAACATACAATGCGCGCCATTTTGTGCTATGGCGATTTGAATATAAAGATGCTTCTGTCAGACCCAAAAAACCGTCGTTTCCGCCAGGATACCCACAGAGCACAAGAGCGGGTAGCCCAGAGCCATGGAGGGCACGCTTCGACTTATCCATGCGATTTGGGCTCGGCTAAGGACAGCTTGATCGACGGTTTTTACAACTTGGCGGAAGCATCTTTATATTCAAGTTTTAAACAGCCTGCTGATACGAAAACGGCAAGCGTCTTGGGACTAAAGCGTCCGGGCGCAGCAAGATTTTCGATAAGTGCAAAACATGAATTATCAAGTTACTGAGGGTGTAATTGAAAATCGTCAAACCAGGGCACATCAAGGTGTTATGCATGCTCATGCTGCTGTCGGCAGGCTTTACCGTGCTTGCTGCCGCTAAGTCTTTCGAAATTCAGGAGCTGGAGTTCAAAAACTCCCAGGTCTCCGACATCATCCGGGTTCTGTCAGAGGATGCCAATGTCAATATCGTCGCTACCCCGGAAGCCGGCAAAAAGAATGTGACGATTTTTCTAAAAAAGGTCTCCCTGGAAGACGCGATCCGCACCATTTGCCGCATCAGTGATCTTTGGTATCGGCGTGATGACGGCGATGCCGGCACCTTCAGGCTGATGACCAAGGAAGAGTACGGTAAAGACCTGGTGATGGGCCAAGACGACAATGTGCGGGTGTTTCAGTTGCGCAACCCCAATGTCATTGCGGTGGCTATGGCTATTGAAAGTCTTTACGGCAACCGTGTCCGCGTATCGTACGGCAGCGCCATGATGTTGAGCGGCATGGGCGGCATGGGCAGTATGAACGGACGGGGCGGCAACAGCCGTGGCGGCGGTTTCGGCAATAACCGGGGCATGGGCAGTACCGGCTTTGGTGGCGGTATGGGTGGTTTTGGCGGCGGCATGGGCGGCGGTTTTCAAGGCGGTTTCGGTGGTAGCAGCGCTGGCAATATGTATGGCGGGCGTAACAACCGCTTTTCCGGCGGCATGGGAAGTCAAGGCGCTGCCGGTGGTCGCTACGGCAACTTGCAACAAGGTTTCCGTGAAGAAGTACCCAAGGATTTAAGCGTCGAACAACTCGCAGAACTTGGTGCCGATGGCAAACGCGTCGATCCTGGCGAACTGTCCGAGGTGTCCGGCATCAATAAAATTATATTCGTCACTATCAACGCCGAACATAACCAGTTGATCGTCAAGACCAGCGACAATGCAATTCTCAAATCCATTTCCAGTCTGGTCGAACAACTCGACAAGCCGCAAAACCAGGTGATGCTGGAAATGAAGATCATTGACGTCAAGGTTGGCGAAGATTTTAGTTCCCTGTTCAACTTCGAGATCAAAAATACCAAGATTCAAGGTGACAGCCTCAACCCCTTGATCATGGGCGGCGCGGCCGCCATGACCGGCGGCGGCAGCTTTGTTTACGAATTTCTCAGCGACAAAATCAAGGCCAATATCGAATTTCTGGAAAAGAACAATCGCGTCAACGTGGTTTCCAACCCCATGCTGGTGGCCTCCAATCATCGCCCGGCCAACCTGTTCGTCGGCGAGGAACGCATCATGGTGCGCGGTTATTCCATCGACAATATCGATAACCTCAACACCACCCGCACCATCACCACCCCGGAAACCGAGCTGGAAGAAATTGGCACTACCCTGGAAGTCACCCCGCACATCAACGCCGATGGCACTATTCACATTCAGCTTAGACAAGAAAACTCTACCCTTAACGAAGGCGCGGCCTCGATTCCAGTGACCAATAACACCAGCGGTGAAGTCGTGGATTTACCGGTGGACACCATTACCACCGCCCGTATGGAAGGCGAAATCTTCGCTCGGCACGGCTACACCGTCGCTGTGGGTGGTTTGATTCGCGACAGCTTTTCCCGCAACCGCCGCAAAGTGCCTTATTTGGCCGATATTCCGGTGCTCGGCCAGGTATTTAGACAGACCGTCGACGCCGACAGCAAATCGGAAATGGTGCTGTTGATTACCCCCTATGTGCTGAACCAAGGCAACGACAGCCACCAAGAATACGATCCCACAGACAAATACCACCGCTACGCACCGGATACCGCCATGCAGGCCAAGCCGGTGCCCAAACCGGAAAATCCCGACGAACCGGTGTGCGGCGAGTTTTGCGCGCCGCCGCGCCTGAGGGAGTCGGACCAGTGAGCCGCAACATTTTTAATACACTCCGCGCATTCCCCCACAAGGGCTCGGTAAGCAGAGTCGGCAGTCTGGCGCTGGCCGCAATACTCTGTTCCGCTTGCCAGCCGAACCATATGGGCCTGGATACGCCGGCCGATATTGCTACCGAAAACTGTTACGCCTACCGCTACGGCGACAAGTTGCGCAAGATCAATTTTGCCCAAGCTTTCGATTGGTGCCATCGCGCCGCCGACTCGGGCGACGCCAACAGTCAGGCCCTGTTGGGCGAACTGTATTACCTGGGACTGGGCGGCCCGCAAGACATGACTCTGGCGGCCCGCTGGTTCGAAGCCGCCGCCCGCCAGGGCCATGCGCATGCGCAATACATGCTGTACCGGGTTCACGCCACCAGTCCCAATCTGGAACAACAGGAAAAAGCCGACTACTGGCTGAATCAGGCCCGCCACAGTGGCTACAAACTGGCCTTGCCGGCGCAATGAACACCTCGCTTGAATTGAACAAGGAGACAAATAAATGACGAACAACCTTCACGACACGCAAGCCGAACCCGTCAAAAGCAAGCTGATGGAATTGCTCGATGAAGTATTAGAGCACGACGGCTTTGGCGAAATTCGGGTCGAGGTAAAAATCCTCAAACGTCGGCAAAAAGAAGTGATTTTGCACTGCGGTAAACAATACCGCTTTGTGGTGGACAGCGGCTTACCGGGCCAAGCCTGATACTTGCGGTTGGCACGGTCCGTGTGAAAGTGCGGGAGAGTGGGAATAAGGCCGCTTTAGCCTTATTAATTCCCCTCTTTGGCAAAGAGGGGCGCCAGGGGAGATTTTCTAAATAATCCCCCATCTTTTTCTGCCCAGTGAGGACGAGGAAGACAAAGAATTCAGGACTAATCCGCGCACGGACGCGCATAACTAAACGAGTGTGATGGGGTCACATCAAAAAACCAAAAAAATAAGATGACCAACAGGCTGCGTGAGGCAGTTGCGGCATTTACATTTGAGAAAAACAGTATGAAAGCTAAACAACTAAAAAAACTACAACACAGACAAGCGGGTTTCACCTTGCTGGAACTGTTGGTCGTTATCACCCTGATCGCTACCTTAGCGACTGCGGCGTTGGTGGCGTATGAAGGGATTGGCGAAAATGCTGAGGCTTCGGCGGAGTCCAATAATGTAACTACGCTGGACGGCGCAATTCGCAATTTCCGTGCAGTGACCGGTAGTTATCCTGATCAATGGGATTCATTGGTTCTAGACACCTCCGCAGCTTCCCCCGCTTCGGCAAACATTGCCACAGAAACACAAAATATTATCGTTGGATTGGATCTTTCGGGCGTGACTCCGAGCACTGAAATTCGTGCTGCTTTGGACGATGTGGGTATTGAAGAGTTGCAGTATGCAAACGGTACGCTGTCAGCCACTGTACCACCCAACCTAGCACATAACGAAGGCGCCAACGGTACTCAAGCACCTCAGTATGAGGTAAAAGATTCTGACGCCAGTGCTGCCAATGACGTACGGTATATCTCGATTCTGCCAATGGGTACTTCTTGCAACATTGCTGGTGGTGCTGCAGGCAGCTGGGATGACTCACTCAACGCCAAAAATTACCCTGATGCTCAAGCAAAGGCTTTCCAAAGCATCATCAACGACGAACTTGGCGAAGCTGGCAATGGCAATGGTTGTAACCTGATAGCTGCTTTCGGTTTTGGTCATGACGCAGCTCACAGCACCACCGAGTCCTCTGTTGCGATTGCACAGGCACCGACGTTCACCAGCGCTAATATTAACCCCGCGCGTAACTATGCTCGTTATATTGGTCTGTTCCTGATCGGTAGTGATGACGGTACAGCTGCAAATACTGCCAACACTATTACAGCGGCCGAAATTCGTGCTAAAGCCAAGCTGATTGGTGTAATTTCGCCAGAAGGAAGAGTCATCGACCAAGCTCTTAGCGTCGCTAAGCAAGCTAACTAATGCTCGTTGGTTCCCACGGTACGCCGTGGGAACCTTTTTCGTCTATTCCGCTAGTTTTTTCAGTAAGAGACTAGTGGAATCCGCGAATCAAAGAAGCTCCCAGGCCATTGAATCGACTTAACCACCTCGGCACAATTGCCGATTGAACACCCCATACAACTTTTTCATGAAACAGGCCAATCAGCGTGTTGCGGCATATTGCAGTCTTTTCCTAATGGCGTTATTGCCGATTGTCACGTTGTTTGCGCCGTGGACACTACTACCCGTGTTTTCATTTCATTCAGAATGGCTAGCCATGTTTACCGGCTTAGTAGCTTGCCTAGCAGCAGTTCCTTTGCTGATAAATGCCGAACCCATTGCTATTCCGAAAGTAATCGGCCTACCGTTGTTTCTCCTGGCCTACATTGGTTTTCAGAATGCTTTGCTACCTCAAGTTGTCGACCAACATGCGCAAATGGCAATGCTATATCTGTTATGGGCTGCAATACTCTTGATGGTCGTCAATCTACTTAAAAGGCACTTAGGTTTATATCGCGTTAGTGTCGGAATGGCGATTGGATTGACTTTGGCCGCAGCGTTGGCTGGTAGCCGAGAGTTTTATATGCGTCTACACGGTGAATTTGGCAATTGGGGAGGAATGGCGCAAGCGAATAATTATGGCGATTTATTAATGTTGGGGGTGGTTGCCTTGTTTTACTGGCACCACAATATTGCAAGCACCCGCCGCCCTTGCTTATGGATTTTGGCTTTCGCAATTTTACTAGGTTTGAGTTTGACTCCCTCACGTGGGGTTTGGCTCTATTGGAGCGCGGTTTTATTGCTTGCATGGTTTTACCAAAGAGCTTGGTTGCGAGACCTGCTTATAGGGTTTATGGGCTATTTGGCTCTGCTGGGGCTTTGGGGGCTCGATTTCTTGCCTCAACATCAGTCAGCTATCGAGAGGTTTGTGCAAGAAATCGGCGGAGCGCCCTTACGCTTGCACATTTGGGCCGTAGCATGGCAACTGTTTATGCAAAATCCCCTGCTGGGTAACGGTTTCGGTCAGTTTGACTGGGCTTACTTTCAGCATGGTCAACACATTCCAGAATTGAGCAGCCGCATAGAACACGCTCACAATCTCATTTTGCATTTTTTAGCGGAATTGGGCCTTTTGCCGACATTAATTTTGACTGTCTGCATAATCAGGTGGCTGAAACCCTTGGTGAGTCTTCAAGGCAACAGGGCAACCGATAATGTCTCCGAAACAAACCATGACTATTTGAAAGGCAGCTCGGTCTCCGAGTCGTCACCTTTACGAGCCTGGTTGTTGATGTCGATTGCGGTAGTGGGCATACACAGTATGCTGGAATATCCCTTGTGGTACACCGAGTTTTTAGGTATTGCTTCTATGTTCTTGGCTTTGGGCGAAACGCGATCTTGGATTGTGCCAATACCAAAAGCCACTTGGTTTGTCATTTCTGGAATTTTGGTAGTCAGCCTAGTAACCGCTGTGCGCTATGAGCGGCAATACACACGTATGGAGCTGGCATTGTTGGCTGCGACCGTGCAACCCACGCAACAGCGTTATGACAAGCTGATAAGCGAGTGTCGCGATATACCGGAAAATACGCGTCTGTTACTCCCTTACGTGCCTGTGATCTTTACTCTGGCGGCAAATGCTGTCGAAAATCCCCTGCGAGCCGAATTAGCCACTCTGACCACAGAGGCATACAAGTTCTGGCCTGTTGATAAATTGGCTTATCGTGAAGCCTTAATGCAAGCACTAAACGGCAATGAGTCGGAAGCCATTGTCACCCTAAGATTGGCGATGGCAGCTTATCCAAAATCGATTGCAAGTTTTCGAACTGAATTGGAACGGCTAAATCCGGCGGACCGGCAAAAAGTGGAGTTGCTTCGGCAAATGCTGGCGCCTGGGGTGCAAGCCAGCTTGCAGAATCAAGGTCACGCCGAATTCATAAATTGAATCGCGTTAATCTGTTTCTCAAGGTCTCCGTGGGGGAATCTGGACGCAGGGCTGCTTATTGTGTGTGTTCCAACGCTGGAGCGTTGGAACGAGGTATGGCCAGGTTTTTAATTTTCACAAGCAAGTAAATGAGGTGTTTATTGTTTGTTCTTTCCAGGATGTTGCAGCCTGTCGCGGCAAGCGACGTTACCGTGCGTTCCAAGTCCATAAAAATACGGCCGCAAGCCGGCTTTACGCTGCTGGAATTATTGGTAGTCATTGCGCTGATAGCGGTGCTGGCCGGCACGGCGTTGCTGGCTTATGAAGGCGTGCAGGATCAAGGCCGCCAAGACGCCACGCGCTTTGAAATGGCGGAAATCCGTAACGCTTTGTTGCAGTTTCGGCGCGATAGCGGCAGTAACGATTTGCCGGGGCAGGGTGTTTACGTCTGCGAGGACCCGGCAAACCCCGGCAAAATCAACCCGGATTTGCTCAATCTACCCGCCGAAGCGGGCAACACCGACGCTGCAAAACTGGCTTGGTGCGAATCCCCGGCCAATTTCTGGATGTTGTTTGCCGATCCCTTGGGCAACGGCTGGAATCCGGACACGCACCGTGGTTGGAACGGCCCGTATTTGCAACGTAAAAGCGGTCTGATGAGTTATGCGGGAGTCGATAATTTGTGGGTGATCACCGATGCTTATCACGCCACCTATCTGCTGCTGGATTTGGATGATCCGGTGAAAGCCCGTCTGGTCAGCATTGGCCCGGATAAAACCGACAATAACCCAACGCCCGGTTCCTGCCAGATCGCCGGCAGTGGCGACGATACCGTCTTGTGTTTGTTGAGATGAACTTATTGATCGAAATCGCCAAAAACGCCAAAGCGCCGGCTATCACGCTCCGCTTATCCAGCCTACATGCTACGAGTTCGACACGTCGAAGATCCCTGCGCGGCTTTACCCTGCTGGAAATGCTGCTGGTGATTTTTTTGATGGCGCTGGTGGCGTCCACCGGATTGATGTTGACCGAGGGTGTGGAAGATCAAGCCAAATACGATGAAACCAAGCGCCGCATGGAGTTAATCCGCAAAGCCATCGTCGGCGATCCGGCCCGCACAGTGAACGGCGCCCCGGAGCTTAGCGGCTTTGTGGCGGATATGGGGCGCTTGCCCTTGTGTTTGGCGGAGTTATTGACTTTGGGTGATGAGGTGCTTCCTGTCACCGTTCCGAAAACTTTCGAATCGCCGTGCGACGACACCGTCATCGTTAGCGAGTGGAATCTGGATTCGGATACCGGTGTCGGCATCGGCTGGCGTGGGCCGTATTTACAGGTTCTTCCGGAATCCGGAGGCGGGCTACGTTTTAGAGATGGCTACGGTAACGAAAGCGCGAACGCGGCTAATGATGCGCTGAATTCAGGATGGGATTACAGCGTAAACGGAACGACAAGCAGTTTAAGCAGTGAGGGCATGGATTTGACGGTGGCAACCGATGACGTGGCAGCACCGCAGTTGATTGTCAGCGCCGATTGGCAAGTGCAACTGCCGGCGGCAGTGAGTGTGACGTTTGAGAATCAAAGCGGTAATCCTATACCTGCGGTGGGTGCTAGCAACCTAAATCTTCAACTCCTGGTCTACTTGTCTGATCTGACAAGTGCCATTAAAGGTGACGACGGTACTGCTGAACTACTTGCTTTAAGACCTACAGAGCCAGTTTTAGCTAACAGTAGGAAATCAGTCAATTTCATTCTCGATACTACTCCAACTATTGCCATCGGCATCCGCGCATATTCGATTGTTTGTTACGAAGCTCCGCCTGCGGACCCAGACGATTTTGTGATTTTCGACGGCGATTGCGATAAAGGCGCACCCAATCCTAACCCGAAGCCAGATATCACCAACATTCGCAGTTTCAGCGTCTTACCTCGCCAGACATTGAATTTGGCGCTGAATTGGATCATTCCATGAGTCCACTTTGTCCGAATCGTTCTCACGATGCTTTCCCACTGTGGCTCTTCGCTGCCATTAAGCCAAGGAAAAAGCTCCTTCTCCCTCCGGGAGAAGGTTGGGATGAGGGAGTCAAAATACCGCTTTTTCCCTTATTTATTCCCCTCACCCTAACCCTCTCCCAGGGGGAGAGGGAATCAACCGCTCTTAACTTAATGTTAGTGACCGATGACCGTGTGAACGAGAAGCGGCGGAGCCGAAAAATCACATTCCGGAAACCGCTTAAAAATCCCTTTAACCCAAGTATCCATGAAATTTAATCGTTTTCTCCCCTTCGCTACCCCGTCGCAGTTATTGGTCTGCGAGACCGACGGCTTTTCGTTGCGCGCCGCCGTGCTGCGCCGCTCCGATCAGGACATGGAACTGCTGTATCAGGCTAAAACCGAACAGGTGGATATGGCCGAAGGCCTGGGCGATGTGCTGACAGCGCTGAAAAACCAGGGTTGGCAGGGTGGCGGTTCCGCGATTTTGTTGTCGCCGGCGGTGTTTTCCACATTGGTGGAGTTACCGGTCAATCCTCGCAAACCCCGGCCTTTATTGCAGATGTTGGAACTGGCGCGCTGGGAAGCCGAGCCGCTGTTGCTGCAGCACGTTACCCGCTGGTCGGTAGGTCATTTATTGGTAGGCCAGGGTTATATGACCGAAGAACAGGCCAAGGCGGTGATGGATTTGCAGCAAGGCAAATCCAGGGCCGGTGGCGGTTTGGCGTTGGCTGAGCAGTTTTCCTTGCGGCGATTCGGCGATCTGGCAGTGGAGTTGGGCTACATCAAGCGCAGTCAGCTCAATGCGTGCTTGACCGGGCAGGAATGGCTGAAAGCCGCTGACGAAGCCATCGAAGTCGGCTGGGCGGCGCAGAGCGCGGTGGAAGATATACCCGGCACTTTCAATTGGCTGATTAGTTGCGTGCATCAAAGTTTGTTGCAGCGCTGGTCGGACGCTTTCGCGCGGCAGGGTTTGAAGTTGCGAACCATGTATCCCTTGACCGGTTGCAGCGCGGCCTTACTGCCCCCGACAGAAACCCACGCGGTGCTGCTGGAAACTCAACCCGGTTTGGGGTTTAGCACGCGGATAGCCGCTGGCGGGATTACGGCCTTGCGCCACTATTTGAATCTGCACAAAGCGCCGCTGGATATTTGTCTGGAAAGCTATCACGCACTGCATGCGCCGCCGCGCGAGCCAGTCTGGCTGGCCAGTTGGCCGCCAGCACCGGAGCTGGCGGAAAATCTGGAACACATGCTGGAACTGGAGTTGCACCCGCTAACCCATGCTGTGGTGGGGGATAAGGTCTCGCCTGGGATGGCCGGGGCGGCTTATCACGCACTGGGCTTGGCCGAGGACGAGCGTTGCGTCGGTGTGCGATTAGGCGGCCCGTTGCCGGCGCTGCGCGATCGCTTGGAGGTGCGAGCAGCGGCGCTGGTACTGGTGTTATTGGTGTTGGTCGGTGTGGCCGAATTGTCCTTGTGGGCGCGCAGAAGCAGTGTCGACAGTTACAAGCAACAGGTAGACGCCAGCTGGCAGAGTATCGACGAGGCGATTAAACGCATCACCGCCCGAACCGCTGAAATCGGCCAGATCAAGGACAAGATCAAGAGCTTGCGAACCGAGCAGTCGCGTCTGGAAAATCTGGCCCGCTTTTACGACGAAGATATTCCGGAGCGCATGGACTTGGTGAAAGGTGTGTTGGGTATGCTGCAAACGCTGGTTGACAATGAGGTGGTCATCGAGCGCTTGGATGAGCCGGACAAGTCGGCATTAAAGCCGGCGGCGAGTCCGGGAGCGAATTCGACACTGCCGCCCAGCCCGATCAACGATAAGCGCATCGAAGCGGAAAACCTGGTGCTGGAGGCCTGGGCGCTCAGCGATAGTGCCGCGCAGACCTTTATCAAACGGGTGGGAGATGCCGCCGCCCGCTGGGATCTGCATGTTCGTGAGCCCAAAGTGACGTTCGGCAAAGGCCCTCTGAGCAGTAACGGTTTTATTATTTCCTTGCGGCTGGTCAAATTGGCCGAGCCGGACGGCAAAATCATTCGTTTATCCAATCCAAACCCACATGAAACTATCCCCTTTGAGTAATCGCGAACAATGGTTGTCGGCCCTGGCTATCGGCGTGATCGTCATCGGCGGATACGCATGGCTACGCTGGGTGCCGGCCAATCGTGAAATCGGCCAGTTGCAGCAAACGGCGGAAGCCACCGACAAACGCGTGCATACTGCGGAGATTCCGGAGGAGCCGGATGAGGACATCGAGCGTTTGAAGAGCCAATTAGCCGAACAAGAGCGTGTGCTCGCGGCCGTCAAGGATCAGTCGGATAGTGTGGAAAAACACCTGGCTCCGGACGACTCGCAGTTCCTGGTCGTGAATATTTCCAAAGTGGCGCGCGATGCGCAGATTCATGTGCGCGCCAATGAGGTTTTCAAGGCTGCGGTAAACAGCAATGCCGCAGCGGTTCCTGCGGCCCCGGCAGTCGGTAAGAAAAACCGGAAAAACAAACCGGCGACCATGACGCCGGCGGCTCCGGCCGTGTCCGCGACTGCCGTGATTCCGCCGTTGAGTGCCGGTTGGGTTGCGCGCATGTCGCCGGGTTCGTTGTTGGAAAGGCCGCTGCGGCGCCTGGAGGTGGAGGGCTCCTACCTGGCTTTGAACCGCTTCATTCACGATTTGGACCGGCTGCCGTTTCAAGTGGCGGTGCTGCGTATCAGTGTCGAGCGCATGCCGGTGTTGGCGATGCCGGGTTATCCGCAATCCCTGCTGGCCGAAGTAATTTTGGCGCTGTAAGCGTATGGCTATCAATGACGAACATCTCTTGGACGCCGGTGTGCGATGCGGCTTGGTGGAGGCCGCGCAACTGGAACGCCTGCGCCTGGAAGCCCGTCGGCAACGCTTAAGTCTGCTGGCTATGGTTCAGGCTCATTATCGCTTTCCCTTATCGGCGTTGCACCGGGCGGTGGCCGAGCAATACGGCATGCCGTATGTCGATCTGGATACTTTACAGGTGGAAAACACCTTGTTAAAAAAAATTCCGCCCAGTCTGGTGCAACGCAAGTTGCTGTTGCCGGTTAGTGATGGCGAACAGGTCTTATTGATCTGCGGCGATCCGGGCGACCGGGCCGGGATCGATTCGGTGCAACGCTTATTGGGTCAGGTATTGCCGCTGGCAATGGCCGATCTGGCTTTGCTGCAGTTGAAGGTTAAGCAGGCATTGGCCGGAAAGTCGGCGCCGGATCAAAGCGGCGCGGTGACGGCGGAAACCGATACCGATTTGGTGGCGCTGCTGGATGGCATTATCCGCGAAGCCTATTTTTATCGGGCCTCGGATATTCACCTACTGCCGGATGCGCAGGGTCTGCGGGTCCGCTTGCGGGTGGACGGCAAATTGCGCGATTTTCCCTTGGTTGCCAACTCCGGCGCGGCTGCCGCTTTGGTATCGCGAGTCAAGGTGCTGGCTGGCTTGGACATCGCTGAACAGCGCATGCCGCAGGACGGCGGTTTTTCTTATCATTTGCCGAGGCCCATCGACAAGGGCTTTAATATCCGGGTGGCAACTGCGCCAACCCGGCTTGGCGAGCGTATTACCCTGCGGCTGCTCGGCCAAGAGGCGTTTGGTTTGACGCTGGCCGATCTGGGCATGATGGATGAAGACTTACAGCAGTTTCGCAAGGTGATTCACCGTCCCTACGGCATGGTGCTGTTGACCGGCCCGACCGGAAGCGGCAAATCGACTACCTTGTTCGCCGCGCTGCAGGAAATTAACCGCCCCGACATCAATATCATGACCGTAGAAAACCCGATCGAGTATGTGATGCACGGCGTTTCCCAATTGCAGACCGGACCGAAAGTCAGCTTTGCCGACGCCTTGCGTTCATTTTTGCGACACGATCCGGATGTGCTGATGGTAGGCGAGATCCGTGACCCGGAGACTGCCGATGTGGCGGTAAAAGCGGCGATGACCGGGCATTTGGTGTTTTCTACCTTGCATACCAACAACGCGGTGAGCGCCGTCACCCGCTTGATCGACATCGGTTGCGAACCCTTCCTGATCGGTTCCACGGTGGCGGCGGTCATTGCGCAGCGCTTGGTGCGCCGCTTATGTGGGCATTGTCGCAAACCGCGCTTGGCAACGCCTGCCGAGCAAGCGGAATTGGGTAGAGATGACGATGCTGTGCATATTTATGAACCGGGGGGTTGTGTGATCTGTCAGGGCAGCGGCTTTCGCGGCCGGCTGGGTTTGTTCGAAACCCTGTGGCTGGATGAAGCCCTGGCACGCTTGGTGGCGCGCGGCAGCGACGAGGAAACCTTGGAAGCCAGTGCCGGCGAGCGTTTGAGTTTTATGTGGGAGGACGGTTGCCGGAAAGTGCTGCAGGGTATGACCACGCTGGACGAGTTACGCGATGTGGCGGTCCACAAAACCCGCGGCATGCGCGGAGTAAACTGAGATGGGGGAATTTGTTTACACCGCCCTGGACGAGCGCGGCAACGAGATTGGCGGCAGGCTGCAAGCCGACGATATGGGTAATGCTGCATCGCAATTGCGCCAACGCGGCTTGCGAGTGTTGGCGTTGCGGCAGGGGCGCGGCAGCAGCGGTTTTTTCGGCCAGGCCAATTTCACGGACTGGTTGGCCTCGCAACGTTCGGTAACGAACACGGCGTTGATTTTCTTTTTCCGGCAAATGAGTTTTATGCTGCGTGCGGGCCTACCGGTTGCGCAGGCACTGGAACTGGCCCAAGCGCAATTGACCAATCCGCGCTTGAATTTGACTTTACGACTGATGCTGAAAGACATTCGGGTCGGCCAATCGCTGTCCTCGGCAATGAGTAAGCACAAGGCGGTGTTTCCGGAAATGGCGATCAATTTGGTGGTTGCCGGAGAAACTACAGGCGATTTGGACCAAATCATGGAAAGGTTAGCGATACACCTGGATAAAAAAGCCGCGCTGCGGGCACAGACCATCAACGCGATGATTTATCCGGCGATTGTGCTGCTGGCGGCAATCGGCGTCGGCATTTTCATGGTGGTAAAAATCATCCCCAAATTTAGTAAATTCTTGATGGGCAAAGGGAAGGCCTTGCCACCATCCACCCAGTTGCTGGTGGATGTGTCCGACTCCGTGCGTCAGCATGGCCTGTGGCTGGCTGGCGGTGCGGCGGCTTTGCTGCTGCTGGTCATAGTGATTTATCAAACCCGTAACGGCCGTTTGTGGCTAGACCGGCTGTTGCTGCGGTTGCCGGTGATCGGCTCGTTGCTGGTGACCGGTTCGATGGCACAGATGAACTGGGCGTTGTCGATTCTGCTGCGCAGCGGTGTCACCGTGTTCGAAGCATTGAAAATCACCGCTAATCTGCTGGGCAACCGGGTTTATGTCGATCAGTTGCTGGCCGCGTCCAACCAAATTTTAGAGGGCCGGGATATTGCGCGCAGTATCGATCATCCGCGCATCCCGCCGCTGGTGGTGCAGATGGTCGCCGTGGGCGAGGGTACAGGGGCGCTGGATGAGGTGTTACAGGAACTAGGAGTTTATTACGAAAAGCTGTTGGAAATTGCGATCAAGCGCCTGTCGGCCTTGATCGAGCCGGTGATGATCTTGGTCATAGGCTCGATGGTGGGCTTTGTCTATTATGCGTTTTTTCAAGCCTTATTCTCTTTGGTATCGGGGCAGTAAATGAGTTTGTCAAATTTAATCAAGCCGACTGTCGGCCTTGTTTTGTCAATGACGGCATTAGCCGCACATGCCCTGGAAACACCGGCCACGCCGCTGCCGTCGACTCCCTCGGCGCCAAAGCAGTTGCGCGATCCTTTCACGCCTAGCGAGCTGATGTACGAAACGGCTGGTGCGCAGGGCGGCACAACGGCTGGTGCTTACGGGTTTTTGCCGAATCAAGAAACCATGAAGGTGCCTAACCTCAAACTACGCGGTCTGTTGAATCCGTCCGGCAAGGCGTTTATTGCCCTGTTGGAAGTCAGCGGTGTGGGTACTTTCATGGTTCGCGAGGGTGATGAATTCAATTTCGACCCCTCGCAACCCAAGAACGCAATCCGCGTCAGTAAAATTACCCGCCTCAGCGTGACCGTTGAAACCGGTACGCTAGGTTCGATCAGAGTGTTGCGCTGATCGGTCGGCGATACCGTTTAGTTATTGAGTATGTTTAGGTTGACGGCGATATGCGCCAATTCGGTGGTGGTCTGCACATGCAGTTTTTTCTTGATTTGCGTCGCGTAGTTGGCGATGGTTTTATTGCCCAAACATAGGTGATCGGAAATCTTGGCGACGGTCAGACCTTGGGCTAGTAACCTGAATATATCGAATTCGCGCGGAGAGAAGCCGTCGACTATCGCTTGATGCTCTACATTGCCGCAGGGTGCCTCAGCGGATGTGAGCAGTCCGGGTTCCGCATAGCTTTTGCCGTGCATGATGCTTTCTATCGCTGTCATCAACAAATTTGGTGCCATGTTTTTGGTGATGTAACCTTGCGCACCGGCCTCCAACGCGCGCCGCACGTAAACCTGTTCGTGATAAATGCTGTAAACCAAAATCCGCGCATCGGCATCCCGCGCGACTATCCGCCGAATCGCTTCCAGACCACCGATCCCCGGCATGGATAAATCCATCACCACCAGATCCGGCTGAGAGTCATCGTAACGCTGAATGGCCTGTTCGCCGCGTTCGGCTTCGGCGACGACTTCGACATTGCCGCTAATCGACAATAGCATGCGAAAACCTGCGCGTACCACCGCATGGTCGTCGACTAATAATATTTTTATGGTGTTGCTCATGGAAGCGGTGCAATGAATTGGCGTCATAAATTTCGAAACGGGGCTGTAGAACTGCCTTGATGTTTCGGTCTTAAAGTTGACGGCTATTATCGGGGAGTAAATTCCTGGAGTGACGCGGGAAAAATTCTTTTTATGGGCCGGGAAAATGGCGAAGGGGAGTTGCAACTGACTTTGTCAAAACTATCGCTTCATTTAGGTGATTCGGCGATAGATATGATTAGTTCAATTCTGCCAATAGCTGGCCGATCATGCTGTTGGCCTGGTTTAAGTAGCCTCTGCCAAACAGGTTTAGATGGTTGAGAATGTGGTAAAGGTTGTAAAGGGTCTTGCGGGTTTTGTAGCCACTGTCCAGCGGACATTCGGCTTGATACGCCGCATAAAAATCGCGGCTGAAACCGCCGAATAATTCCGTCATGGCCAGATCCGCTTCGCGGTCGCCGTAATAGCAGGCCGGGTCGAAGATTATCGGTTGCCCTTGCTTATCTGCGGCAGCGTTGCCGCTCCATAAATCGCCGTGTAGTAAGGATGGATGCGGGCGGTAGTCGCTGAAAAAATCGCGAATTCTTTCCAGCAGTTTTTCCCCTTGAGTTTGCAGTGAGCCGCGATAACCATTGGCGGCGGCAAACTGCAATTGCTTGCCCAGGCGTTGCTGCTGCCAAAAACTTACCCAATCTTCGTGTCTGGCGTTGTGCTGTGGCGTGGAGCCTATGGTGTTATCGATGGGCCAGCCGAAATAGGCTTGCGGGCTTTGGTGCAGTGCGGCGAGTTGTTGGCCGAATAAGCTGGCGCTGCGGTTCTGTAACGAGCCTAATTCGATAAATTCCAATACTAGATAAGCGTGTTGTTGAAACTCACCAAAGCAAATCACTTTTGGTACGCGCACCGCGCCTATGCCTGCCAACTCGCGTAAACCGGCCGCTTCGGCAACAAACATAGCCGCCAAGTCCGCGCGGTTTAATTTGATAAACCAGTCGATGTTTGCGGCTTGCAGTCGGTAGGCGCTATTAATGTCGCCACCACCGACGCTGCTCAGGCGGTGGTTATGTAAAGATTGGCCGGTTTGGGTTTGAAGATGGCTAACTAATGGTTGCAGCGCGGCCATGATGCGTTAATCGGCTACTTTGCCCAACTATCGCGCAAGGTCACGGTGCGGTTAAACACCAGTTTTTCCGGCGTGCTGTCGGCGTAGTCCAGGCAAAAATAGCCGGTGCGCTCGAACTGATAACGAGTATCCGGTGTGGCGTTGACTAAACTGGCTTCCACTCGGCAATTGCTCAACAGTTCCAGCGAATTGGGATTGATGCCGTCCAGGAAGTTATCCAATGTGTCGGGGTTGGGGTGGCTGAACAAGCGGTCGTATAACCGCAGTTCGGCGGGCAGGGCGTGTTGCTCGGATACCCAATGAATCACGCCTTTCACTTTGCGTCCTTCAGGGTTTTTGCCCAAGGTGGCCGGGTCGTAGCTGCAACGCAGTTCTATAACAATACCGGCAGCGTCTTTAATGACTTCGTCGCATTTAATGACATAGGAACCGCGCAGTCTGACTTCGCCACCTGCGACCAGGCGTTTGAAGTCTTTGGGCGGGTTTTCCATAAAATCGTCTTGTTCAATCAGAATGGTTTTGGAAAAGCTGACTTCGCGGCTGCCCATTTCCGGTTTCTGCGGATGGTTGGCGATTTGATAGGTTTCGGTTTTGCCGTCTTCCCAATTGGTGATCACCACTTTTAAGGGTCTTAAAACAGCCATCGCTCTGGGCGCGCGTTCATTTAAATCTTCCCGGATGCAGTTTTCCAGTACACCCATTTCGATCCAGGAATCGTTTTTGGTAACGCCTATCCGTTCGCAGAAATCCCGGATCGCTTCCGGGGTAAAGCCGGCCCGGCGTAGGCCGGAAATGGTCGGCATGCGTGGGTCGTCCCAGCCGTTGACGTGTTTTTCGGTGACCAATTGCAACAGTTTGCGCTTGCTGACGATGGTGTATTCCAATTGCAGGCGCGCGAATTCAATTTGTTGCGGATGGCAAGGGGTTTGCAATTTGTCCAGTACCCAGTCGTAGAGTGGGCGGTGATCTTCGAACTCCAAGGTACAGATCGAGTGCGTGATGCCTTCCAATGCGTCGGAAATGCAATGGGTGTAGTCGTACATGGGGTACAGACACCAGGCGTCACCGGTGCGTTGATGATGCACGCGGCGGATGCGGTAAATGGTCGGGTCGCGCATATTAATGTTAGGCGAGGCCATATCGATTTTGGCGCGCAACACATACTGGCCGTCAGCGAATTCGCCGGCACGCATGCGAGTAAACAAATCCAGGTTTTCGTCGATGGAACGGCTGCGGTCCGGGCTTTCCTTGCCGGGTTCGGTCAAGGTGCCGCGGTCGGCGCGCATTTGCTCCGGCGTGGAACTGTCGACATAAGCGTCGCCTTGTTTAATCAACTGCACCGCGTATTCGTAAAGCTGTTCGAAGTAATCCGAGGCGTGATACTTGCCGGCCCACTTAAACCCTAACCATTGCACATCGCGTTCGATGGCTTCCATGTATTCGACGCTTTCTTTTTCCGGGTTAGTGTCGTCGAAGCGCAAATTGCAAGTGCCGTTGTTTTCGGCTGCCAGCGTGAAATTCAGGCAAATCGATTTGGCGTGGCCGATGTGCAGATAACCATTGGGTTCGGGAGGAAAGCGGGTGGCGACTTTGCCGTTGTTTTTGTTGGCGGCCAGATCGGCGGCAATGATGTGTCTGATAAAGTTGGATGAAACTGGGCTATCGGAAGCTGACATGTTCGAGTAAATGGCTGTGGTTATTTATGAGGTGGGCGGCGAATATCGGGTCAGTCGCCATTTTAACGAGTTTGGTCGGAATTCGTAAAGGCGGCATCTTTTGTCGGTTTTGCCTTTCAATTGACCAAAAATTCAGTGTAACTAACTGTATTAAATGATTTTTACTAAATTATTAGCACTCTTGTTGATCGAGTGCTAGAATTTGGTCATCGTTAATTTATTCCACCGGAAACGAGGGTGATATGAACAACAGCTTGGCTTTACCGATCAATTTATCGGTTGGGACGTTTGACTCTTATTTAAGTTTAGTCGCCCAAATGCCCAAACTCAGCGTCGAGCAAGAGCAGGACTTGGCGTTGCGTTACCGAGATGAAGGCGATCTGAACGCCGCGCGCGAGCTGGTGATGTCTAATCTGCGTTTTGTGGCGCATGTGGCCAGAGGATATGCTGGTTACGGCTTGCCATTGGCGGACATTGTGCAGGAAGGCAACATCGGCTTGATGAAAGCGGTAAAACGTTTCGACCCGGACATGGGCGTGCGTCTGGTGTCTTTTGCCGTACATTGGATCAAAGCTGAAATCCACGAATATGTGATCAAAAACTGGCGCATTGTCAAAGTCGCTACCACTAAGGCGCAGCGCAAACTGTTTTTTAATCTGCGTAAATTTAAAAAAGACTTGAGCTACCTGTCGCAAGACGATGCGGAAGCGATTGCGGAAAATCTGGATGTCGATGTTAAAACCGTTTACGAAATGGAACGGCGGTTGGACGGTCGCGATGTAGGGCTTGAGCCGAGTGGCGACGACAGCGAAGATCATGTGCAAGCGCCTATCGCTTATCTGGAACAACACGGTGCCGATCCGGCTTTATTGTTGGAAAACAGCGACTGGGAAGACCGTAAGGAAGAATTACTGATGGATGCCATGGCCGGTTTGGACGACAGAAGTCGCGATATTCTGGCTAGCCGCTGGCTGGTTGAAGAAAAAGCCACGCTGCACGAATTGGCGGATCGTTATCAAGTCTCAGCCGAGCGTATCAGGCAGTTGGAACAAAATGCCATGAAAAAGCTGAAAGCAGCGGTGAGCTTGGCGGCGTAAAAAAATGTTTGGCATTTCTGAAAAAATCAGTATAATGCTGCTTTCTTTGCCGGGGTGGTGAAACTGGTAGACGCGCCGGATTCAAAATCCGGTTCCGAAAGGAGTGTCGGTTCGATTCCGACCCTCGGTACCATCTACCTTTTATGGTAGTCAAAGAAATTTTAAAAACCCGCTAAGCCGCAAGGCTTAGCGGGTTTTTTATTTTTGGCGTCTTATATTTCGTCAAAACCCCCTCCATCCAAGAGGTACTGGCATGCCAGCTCCCAAATCTAAACACATCGATCCCACCCGCAAAATATCGACCTTGAAGGCGCTTTGGCCGTTTATTCGTCCCTATCGAGGCCGTATGTTTCTGGCTTTTTGCCTTTTGTGCCTCGGCTCGGCAACAATTTTGTTAGTGCCTTTGGCATTCCGCGACCTGATCGATTTTGGTTTTGGGCAGCGACAGGCTGAGCAAGGCGGTTTGTTGGGTTCGCTGAGCATGGATGGCCACTTTCTTGCTCTATTTGGCTTAGCCTGCCTGTGGGCTGTGACTATAGCCGCACGCTATTACACGGTCAGTTGGGTTGGCGAACGGGTGACGGCGGATTTGCGCAGCGCGGTTTACGAGCGGGTGTTGGCCCAGTCGCCGCAGTTCTTCGAAACCTTGCAAACCGGGGAAGTGTTGTCCCGACTGACAGGCGATACCACGCTGATCCAGACCGTGGTAGGTAGTTCGATATCCATGGGTCTGCGCAGTTTATTCCAGTTTGTCGGCGGCATGATCATGCTGGCGGTGACCAGCTTGCATCTGTTCTCGCTGATATTGGGGTTGATGATCTTGCTGACTTTACCGATATTGGCAATGGGTCGGAAAGTTAAAAAGCTGTCGCGGGAATCGCAGGATAAGATTGCCGATGCCTCGGCGTTAGCCGGCGAGATCCTCAATGCTGTACCTACCGTCCAAGCATATAATCAGGAGCGCCGCGAAGCGAACCGCTTTAAAGAGCGCGCCGAAATCAGTTTTCTCACCGCTGTCCGCCGCAGCCGCTTTCGCTCCGCATTGACGGTGATTGTCATCACCGCCGTGATGGGTTCCATTATTTTCGTGTTGTGGATAGGCGCCAATCAGGTAAACGCCGGTATTATGACCGGTGGGCAACTGGCTTCGTTCGTACTCTATGCCACGCTGGTGTCCAGTGGGGTCAGTACCATAGCCGAAGTCTGGGGCGATGTGATGCGGGCAACCGGCGCAACCGGACGCTTGCTGGAACTGCTGCATGCCGAGCCGGCGATAGTCGATACCTTGACTCCCCAGTCATTGGTGGGCGGCGCCAAAGCGGCGATTCAATTTCAGCAAGTCAGCTTCAGTTACCCGTCACGCTTACAAATCTCCGCGCTAGATAGTATTGATTTAAGCATTGCCGTAGGGGAGAGCGTCGCCTTTATCGGTCCGTCCGGTGCCGGCAAGACCACACTGTTTCAATTATTATTGCGTTTTTACGATGTCACCCACGGCACCATCCGCCTAAACGGTCAGGATATTCGTCACCTATCCTTGCAGGAATTGCGTGGCAAAATTGCCATCGTGCCGCAAGACGCTGTGATTTTCTCGACCTCCGCATTGGAGAATATTCGTTACGGCAGGCCCGACGCCAGCGACGAGGAAGTTATCGCGGCCGCGCAATTGGCCCAGGTGGGGGAATTCATCGACCGCTTGCCTGACGGTTACCAAACCTTTCTCGGCGAGCGCGGTACGCGCCTGTCCGGCGGCCAACGCCAGCGTATCGCCATCGCCCGGGCTATTCTGAAAAACGCCCCCCTGTTGTTACTGGACGAGGCTACCAGCGCCCTGGATGCGGAGTCAGAAGTATTGGTGCAACAGGGTTTGAATGCGGCGATGCGAGGACGCACCACCTTGATTATCGCGCACCGCTTAGCAACCGTGAATAAAGTCAGCCGCATCGTGGTGTTGGATCAGGGACGCATCGTCGAAATCGGCTCGCCAGAGGATTTACGAAAACAAAGCGGACTGTATGCCAGATTGGCAAACTTACAGTTTGACGTGCAATAAGCTCGGATAGCGCCGCAACCTGACGCGACCGAGTAGCTGGCTTGTCCGTGAGGCGCAAGACGTATTGAGATAAACTCCGCTTTTTCAATTTATACTGTCGGCGGAGAATGGATTCTATCTTCCCAGTTACCGCCGCCCGCCAAGTCCAGCCATGCACGACAAAATATTCAAATTCATTCAAGACGATATTTGGCTGCTGCACGAGCAAGATCTGCCTTATCTCCAAGAAAAACTGATCAAGTATTTAAAAATCGTTATTTTGTCCTTGCAAAGTTTCGGTCTCGATCTTTGCCAACTACGTGCCTCCGCGTTAACTTTGTACAGCATCTTGTCGATAGTGCCGGTCATTGCCATGTTGTTTGGCATTGCCAAGGGCTTTGGCTTTGAAACCATGCTGGAGCAAGAACTGTTGCAGCGTATGCCGGAGCGAGATGCGTTGGTGGTGCAACTAATCGGTTTTGCGAAAAACCTGCTGGACAGCACCAAGGGCGAAGTGGTGGCAGGGATAGGTATTGTTGTGCTGTTTTGGACCATCATCAGCTTGATAGGCAATATCGAAGAGTCTTTCAACTACATCTGGAAAATCGGCAAGAGCCGGTCCTTGGGCCGTAAATTTAGCGATTATTTATCTCTGATGCTGTTGGCGCCGGTGTTGCTGATCGCCGCCAGTAGCATCACCGTCTTTGTCAGTACGCAAATTACCTGGTTTATTACCGTCATTCAATTGCCGGCGTTCGCCAGCTGGTTGGTGGTTAAGGCGCTGAGTTTGTCGCCGGTCTTGCTGATGACCGCCTTGTTTTCCTTCACGTTTATTTTTATGCCCAATCAAAAAATAAGCTTTCACGCCGGTATTCTAGCCGGCGTGGTGACAGGGGTTAGCTATCATCTGTTGCAATGGGCGTATTTGAGCTTGCAGATCGGCGTGTCGAGTTATAACGCCATTTACGGTAGTTTTGCAGCGTTACCCTTATTTGTGGTTTGGCTGCAAAGTTGTTGGATGATTGTGTTATTCGGCTGCGAGATGGCGTTTTATACCCAAAACTATCAAACCTATCGCAACAACAACCGCTTTGCGCATTTGAGTTTTGCCATGAAAAAGCTGGTGGCCCTGCAAGTTATGCATCTGATAGTCAAAAATTTTAGTCAATTGCATGCGCCTTTAAGTGCTGCCGAGATTGCCGGTAAGCTGGCTATACCCATTGCGATTGTTCAGGATGTGCTGGCGAAATTATTGCTGAGCCGCCTAATTGCCGTGCTGAAAGAACCTGAAGACAGCGACGAGGTCTATCTGCCAGCCGTAGATATTCATATCCTGACCATCAGCTTTGTGATCAACGCGCTGGAGCAATGCGGGCAAAACCAGTTGCCGGAGGCCAATCAGCAGCCGCTGCTGATCGACGCTGTCGAAAGCTTCAAAAGCATGATAGAAGCATCCGAGCGTAATCAGCTGCTAAAAGACATTTGAAACAGTCGGTGACATCAGTTCTAAAGCGCTAACATCGCAGATTGCGCCTGATTTCAGTTCATTGAAAGCCAGTGCAACATTTGCAGCAAGTTGCAAAGCAAGTGAATCGCTTCTTGGTGCTCAGCGAGCTCGAATTCTGACATAACCCCGAAAGTTAGTTTTTGTGTTTGTAACAGTGCAAAAAAGCTTTTGCATCATTTTTTGATGCTGCATTTTTTGTGGTTCTCGCACCGCTGATATATACCAATAAATAATATTAAGTGGTATAAATATCCGATCAGATCAACAAAGGTTTGCCATGCAAAAAAACACAAGCGTTACACTTGGCACGCACTTCGAGCAGTTCATTGCTCAACAAATTAGCAACGGTCGCTATGGTTCTGCTAGTGAAGCAATCCGGGCAGGCTTACGCCTGCTGGAAGAGAGAGAAGCAAAGCTATCAGCCTTACGTCTTGCGCTTAAGCAAGGTGAAGAAAGCTGAGCGGCTGATTATTCATTGAAAGGTTTACTCGAAGAACTCGACAGTGAAAGTCACCACTGATGCCGGGATTTCTACTTACCAACGCCGCCAAAGCTGATTTAAAGAACATTGGTCGTTATACTCAGTAAACATGGGGCATTGAACAGCGAAACCGTTATTTAACTTTGCTCGATCAAAGCTTTCACGATTTGATGACAAATCCGCTCATTGGGCGAGACTGTAGCGAGATTCTCCCCGGCCATCACAAGCTTCCTGTCGGCAAACACCTTGTGTTTATCGTCAAAAAGAACCCAATCAGATTGAAATTGTCCGTGTTCTTCATTCGCACATGGATAGCGAAACCCATCTAATCGATTAATATAAAAGAAGCGAACTTTGATGCTCGGTTGGGATGACTAAACGGAAATAAAAGACGTTTTTCCGTCTGAACAGGTAAGGAATTTTGCCCATAAAAAAAGCCCCTTTTGTGACAGTGTTTTTTGATACACACCGTTATTTGGGGCTTTAAAATTGAAAAACTTCATGTTTCTCAATAAGTTAAAGAAAGAGTCAATCGAACAATCCTCTGTATGCCATAACTATCAAGGCCTGTAAGAATTGAAATTATAAATATACCGTCAAAAATACCGTCACATGATCAATGTTGCCCCGGATTTTTTCATCTAATTCGCTTCAAGCCTTCCCGTTGATCCCTTAAGTAGGCTCTGGCTCGTTTCAGTACAGCCTGAAATTGCGCCGCTCCAGTGTAAGCATTCATAGACGATGTGGCTTTGCCTTCCGCTGTCCTGGGGCCGGTGGCTTTATCCCATGGTCGCCAGTGCCGTATTGCTTCCGATTGTTTCTTGCGCCGTTCCGCTGTCCAACCGTTCGCCATCGATCACCTCCAATAGTTCGTTTGATTGATTCTTGATTTCTTCCGCGTGCGGAGTCTGAGCCGGTACACCGTTGTTAATCTGCTGCGGGCCGTTCGAGATATTGGCCTGTTTCGCATAGACAACCGGCGGGTTTTTGATATTGCTTAGTGTCTCCAGCGTTTGCCGGCATTGGCTTTGCGCTTTTAATGCCATCCGCATAAACGCTTCATAGTTTTTCAGATATTCCTGATTGATTGCGCGCCGCGATAGATTCACGAAAACGGATTGTAGCGCCTGGGCCTGCCCCATCAGCATTCCTTCGCAGCGTTTCATATCGCCGGCGTTCACTTTCTCGATGCTATCGACCAATTCATCCACCAAGTCATTGATGTCGTGGTCGCCAAACATCTTGGTGTATTCCGTAACCACGGCGGCGGCATTTGCGCTGGGGCGTAAAGCAACCTTCGCCAAAGCTTTTGCAGTGTCTTTGTCTACCGCCGGCGAAGATGCAGCTTTATTAGCCGATTTCTTTTTGGTTGCCATTTGGGTTCCTCTAGTCTGATTTGTCATCGCCTAACCATGCGCCAATGTCGGGCCGCCCGCCTGCCGCTGCCTTTATTGCTGCTGGTTTCCTGCATTTTTAAACGATGGCATATGGTAAATAATAGGTACATCCCGCATAGTGAACACCCAAGGCTATTTTTAGACAAGCTAAGTCATTGATTGTTGGTGTTTTGCGTTCATATTATGAACACCTGTTCACTATACGGCATGACTTGTTCAGCATACGGCATGAAGCGTTCATATGATGAACAAGCAAATCAATTTTGTGGCTGCCAGTTCCGCCACTCATCGGTAGACTTGTGGTCGTTAAACTCGCGGAAAGTCAGCCGCCATTTTCGCGCTAATTGCTTGCTGAAATGGCCTTCCAGCATCAGTTTGATAAAGCCGTGGCTTTCCAGTTCTCTAAAGGCTTCGTGCGCCTTACCCCGGCAACAGCCTATGCGCTTTTGTGCTTCGGAAATGCTGTAGGCGATAGGTTCGTACATTCGCCAATGGGTTTGCATCAGGATCAACAATTTCACCGCATTGCCGCTTAAATCCTGATAAGCGGCAGAACGGATCATATCGACATCTTGGGCGATATAAGCCTTTTTCTTCAGCTTTGCCGCCATGCCTAACCGCCTAGAATCTTAACCCTAGCGCCTACAACACCATCCAGGGCCGCTTTCGCGGCTTGGTAAATGTCTTTGTAAGGCTGTTGGCTTTCCATGCCCTCGGTCAAGGCTTGGGCTGCTGTCAGTTCGGCCAGTTCCAGGGTTTTAAGCTGTACCGCTGTCAATAACGCTCTGATTTCGGTCGCCTGCGGTTCGATGATGACCAGGGCTTTATAAACGGCGTTCGTGATGATTGAGAAATAGCGGTCGGCGTTCTGGCTGCCTTGGCCCCGCGCATAGTCGGCAAACTGTTGAATGGCATCGGTCAAAATTCCCCTGCTATCTTTGCCGGACAATCGCGCCACCTGATAAGCCAGGGTTTCACGCTCTTTCGCTTGCCGGTCAAGTTGGCGACGTACTCGCAAGAATTCATCAACCAACCGCTTTTGACCTTCCCGGGATTTACGCCCGCCGATGAACGGCATAGCTTTTAAGAATCCTGCTTCGTTGAGTTCAAAACAGCGATATTGCCGGCCTAATTTTTGATAGGTTCGTTCCTTGCATTCAAGGAGCGATAGCGTGCCATCTAACAGCAAACTATCTAGCGTTTGCAGTACGTTGTCATGCCGCCGGCCAAACTCGTTTGCAATCTCGCGGCTATCGACACTGACTTGATTGCTGCCGCCGTGAATAATTAGTTGGATTGAGCTGTGGGCTGCTTGGTTATCTGCGGCTGATTTGGCTAATGCTTTCATGCTGCACCGTCCACACTGTCCAGCAAGGCCAGAATATCGGCTTTCCTCCAGGCGGTGGTTCTCTCGCCTAGCTTGACGGGTTTGGGATATTTGCCGGATTTAACGCCAGCCAGGAAAGTTGAGCGGCCAACCGGTAACAGTGGTTCAATGCCGCGTTTACGATCCCCGATGATTTGCCAGATCCTCAGATAGCCAACGGCTAGCTGCGCTGTAGTGAGTTGTTTCATTTGTCCAACCTTGTTCAGTAAATAACAAGGTTAGGTTATGTGGTGTTGCTGGCGATTTGTTGAACAGGGAAACGAAACTATGTTTTTGTCTATTTAGTTTCCTTCATCATCCTGTTGATAGCCGTGCTCGTACTTAATAGCATTTATTGATGAAATGATTCTTCGGCGGTCAGAAGCGTCAGAAAGCCCTTTAGCTAGCTTTTCAAGTTCGCTCAATATAGATTCATCACTACTTGCTACAACTGGTTTTTTATCTAAATGCGAATGAGCGGGCTGAGTTATTTCATTAGCTCTAAATGCGGTTAAAACTTGGTGAGCAACAATTGCCGAGTTTTTCTCTTGATGGGCTAAGGTTTTAGCTCTATTGTCATTTTGCCGCCTAATATCGGCTTGCTGGGATGCTTTAATAAATAGATTATCGGTTGCAGTGTTCATTACCGATCTATTTTCAATTGACGGCCATCCTAATCTAACCAAATCACTAATAATCGCTACTGTCGGTTTTTTTGCAAACGAATAACAAAACTCTTCGGAAAGCTTATAAATTAGCCATCTAACTACAGGATTTCCCTTTGCCGTAATTCCATAAGGCGGCATCTCTTCGGCGTTCCATTGTGAAATTGCAGTGAGTCCTTTTAAAAAATCGGGATTCTTTGCGTCATCTGGATACAGCGTTTGATGTGGTAATACATCGAGAAGCTTTGCCGCATAGCTTGACGATTTTTTTATAGAGGTTGGTGCGCAATATGGAGCACCTTTAAGTTCGAACAATGCTACATAAGAACGTGCCACAAATGCGGAAAACTCAATTTCGCTAAGCTTGCCACCAATAAATTCTCGCTTATTCCAAGTATTGAACGCTGGACAATTTACGCAAATATAGAACCATTCCGTATTTGATTTGCCTGATCGACTAGCTTTCTGAAAAGTTCTTATTTTGTCCGCTAAAGCCAACGCTTCAACCGGCAAATCAATATCAATCAGTGAACTTATAGACAATCAACACCTCGTCAAAGCGCAAATCGTCCGAAAGGATTAACCGGAAACGGGGGACGAATCCCGCTTGTTGCCCCGTCGGGCTATCCGGTTAAATTCGATTATATCAGTGCCTAGCCGTTTTTCCTGAACTGTATCACCTGCGCGCCGGCCTTCAAGCCGTCCAAGTAATCCGCCCAGCTTTGCATCATCTTCCGGCGCTCGGGTAAGTGTTGCGCGCGATTGTAGGCCGCCTTTACCCTGTTGCGCTCGGCATGGGCAAGCTGGCGCTCGATCATGTCGGAATGGTAGCCTTGTTCATGCAACAGGGTGCTGGCAGTGGTGCGGAAGCCGTGGGCGGTATGTTGGCCTTGATAACCCATGCGCCGAATTGCCGCGCCTATGGATTCTCGGCTAATATGGGGTTCATTGCCTTTTTTGCCTTGGTTGCTGGCGAACACATAACGGCTTGAACCGGTAAGCGGATAAATATCACGTAATAAGGCAATGGCTTGTGTGCTGAGCGGTACGATATGCGCGTCTTTCATTTTCATTTTATCGGCAGCAATGCGCCATTCTGCGGCGTCCAAGTCAAATTCCGCCCATTCTGCCGCGGCAAGGTTTGCAGGTCTGGCAAATATCAGCGGTTGGAGCTGTAGCGCGGTTCTAACGACAAAATTCCCGGTGTAAGCGTCAATATCCCTGAGCAGCTCGGCCAATGATTTTGGCTCTGTAATGGCGGGAAAGTGGCCGCGATTAGGCGACGGTAGCGCGCCGCGTAAATCGGCGGTTACATCGCGTTCAGCTCGGCCTGTGGCGATACCGTAACGGATGGCTTGACCGATAAATTGCTTGGTTCTGCCTGCGGTTTCCAGTGCGCCACGATCCACAATGCGGCGTAAGGTCGCCAATACTTCAACAGCGGATAGGTCTTTAAGCGGCCTATTGCCAAGCCATGGAAAAACATCACGCTCGAAACATTGCTCTAAGTGAGCAAAGTGGCTAGCGCTCCATTTCTTCCGGTTGGCTTCCATAAATTCTTTAGCAACGGCGGCCAGGGTGTTTTCGGTACTGCCGGCTTTTTCAATCTTGCGGGTAATGCCGGGGTCGATACCGTCAGCGATTTGTTTTTTGGCGGTATCTCGTCTGTCTCTGGCTTGTTTTAGGCTTGTGTCTGGATAGACACCAAGAGCCAGCGTTTTTCGCTTGCCTGTAAAGCGGTAATCCAAGCGGAAATATTTGCCACCATTGGGATTGACCAATAGGTACATACCTCTTTCGTCGGGTATTTTGTAAGGCTTCTCGGTGGGTTTAGAGTTTTTTATGGCGGTATCGGATAGCGGCATGACGGTATCTCCTTCCAAGCTTGGCGATATACCGTCATTTGTACCGTCTTGAATGACGGTATGTCAATAGTCCTTGTTGTATCTCATTGGACAATAAAAAACCCGCTAAGCCAGATAACTTGCGGGTTTTAAGTCTTCTTTGCATCTTGGTGGATGCTTAATTGGCGGAGAAAGAGGGATTCGAACCCTCGATACGTTGCCGTATACACACTTTCCAGGCGTGCGCCTTCGACCGCTCGGCCATCTCTCCTAATAGATTTTTTGGGCCAATCCGCGGATGTAGTGCTTCAGAAATTGATCGCTTCAGAGCTTAATCTGCTTTTGTCGCCGTGATAGCGACTGCCCAATTCCGACTAGGATAATGGATACGCGGTCATTTTGCAATTCAGGCGAGTATTTTCTCGGTTATTAACTTGGCCCCTGAGTTCTCCGCAGTTGTTACTTCCCTAAAAGGCAATCCAATTTTTAGCGTCTGAGCCGCGGCTACTTGGGCACGGTTGATGATGTTCTGTCGGCGATGAATAAATGGTTGAATTTTGCTCTTCAGTGGATCATGAACTAAGTTTGCGCACGGGTTTGCTTTGGATTTTATTGGAGGGTGAACTTATTTTTTGTCTATAGCCTATCGGGGTGAGTGGGGGAGCCATATGAACGATATTTGTATTTCAAACGAAAAACCAAAAATTCTGATCGTCGATGATGTTCACGAAAACCTGCATACCTTGCTCAATATTTTGCGGCTAGATTATGCGGTGATGGCGGCTACTTCCGGTGAAAAAGCCCTGGAGATAGCCCGGCGCGCGCCAGCGCCTAATTTGATTTTGCTGGATATAAAAATGCCGGAAATGGACGGATACCAGGTGTTGCAAGCTCTGCGTGGTGATTCGGCAACGGCTGAAATCCCGGTCATTTTTGTCACTGCCGCGGCCGAAGCCGGCGATGATATTAAGGGTATGGCATTGGGCGCCGACGACTATTTACTCAAGCCAGTGGTGCCCGAGTTGCTTATGGCTCGGGTTAGACTGCATTTGGAGCTGGCCACCTATCGGAAACGCTATGGCAGACTATAATCGTTGGGGTCAATTGGCAACGCTAGTCTAACTATTTCCCTGGACGATGAACAAAGACAAATCCCTATCGCTCAATCCCAGGCCGACTATTTTGGTGGTAGATGATCTTCCCGAAAATATCCACGGTTTACTCGAAGCACTTAAGGATGATTACGGCATTATGGTGGCAACAGAAGGCATGCGCGCGGTGGAGTTGGCGCAAGGCCCGACGCCGCCTGATTTGGTATTGCTGGACGTCAGAATGCCGGGTATGGATGGCTATGAGGTTTGTAGGCGGCTTAAGAGCGATCCTAGAACCGCGGGGATACCCATCCTCTTTGTGACGATAGTCGAAGCGTCCATCGAAAAAATTCGCGGTTTTTCGATGGGCGCCGCCGATTTTATTACCAAGCCGTTCGACATCGATGAAGTAAGGGCCAGGGTCAAAACGCATCTGGAACTGAGCCGCTTACGCCGCGCTCTGGAAGGTCGGGTCAAACGTCTGAACGAATACCGGCATGCCACGGATGTGTCCAATATCGTATTCCGGACCGATCCGCATGGCGTGATCACCTTTGTAAACGATGCCTTTGTGCAAACCTACGGTTACACCCGCGAGGAAGTGATTGGCAAAACCAGTCGGATTCTCAAAGATCCCGACGCGGCTCCCGGTCTGCATAGAGAATTATGGAACACGATTCTAGGCGGAGCAATCTGGCGCGGCACCTACAGCAACCTGACTAAAAGCGGCGAGGTGATTTACATCAACAACACCATCGTGCCCATCCTCGACGCCGACGGCGCGATTCGCGAGTTTATCTCCACCAGCGTGAATGTCACTCATTTAATCAAACAGGAAGAGTTGATTCGGGAACAGACCACGGACGCGTTAACCGGTTTGCCCAATCGAGTGAAATTGATGCAGGATTTGGCAAATGCCGAGCAATCGATGCTGGGTATGATCAATATCGATCAATTCAAAGCCATCAATGATTTTTACGGTTTGCGCAACGGCGATAAAGTCTTGTTGGAAATTGGCGAGCGTTTGCAAAAAATGAGCTGCGCCGATGCGCAGGCTTATCGCATCGGCGGCGATTTGTTTGCGTTGCTCTCAAAAAACGGTGGCGATCCGGGTGGTTTCGAGCAATTGATAGACAGAATTATCAAGCATTTGGAATCGGAAGCGATCGACTGCGGTGAAGACAAGATTAATATCCGCGTGACGGCCGGCATCTGTTCAGGTGCCGACAATCCTTATACGCATGCGGCCCTGGCCTTGGAGCGCGCCAGAATCGAACGTCGGGATTATTTGATATATACCGATCAGATGCAGATCAAATCGCACTACAAGGACAACATCCATTGGAGCCAGAAGATTCGCAGTGCCTTGGCCGACGGCCGTATCGTGCCTTTTTATCAACCTATCGTCGACAATCGCAGCGGCAAAGTCGTCAAATACGAAGCCCTGATGCGGATGATAGACGAAGACGGCAACGTGATTCCGCCCAGCTTTCTCGGGGTCGCAAAACGTACCCGGCAATATACCGCCTTGACTCGCACCATGATCGAACAAGTCGTGCAAGCCTTGCCCGACTCGGAGGAGGAGATGAGTATCAACCTAACGGTAGAGGATATTATCGATGCCAATACTGTGAGCTTTATTGCCGAGAAACTCTCTCAGCCCGGCGTCGGTTCGCGCATTGTGTTGGAGATCACCGAATCTGAAGGTATCGAAAGTTACGAGGACGTGCGCGAGTTTGTTAATCGTATGAAAGGCTATGGTTGTCAATTTGCCATAGATGATTTCGGCAGTGGCTATTCCAACTTCGTGCATTTATTGCGGTTAAAGATCGATTATTTAAAGATCGACGGCTCCATCATTATGAATATTATCGACAATCCCGATTCTGAAGTGATTGCTCGTGTCATCGTCGATGCTGCGCGACGCTTGGGCATGCGCACCGTTGCCGAGTTTGTGGGGAGTGCGGAGATCCAAGCCAAGGTCGTTGAGCTGGGTATCGATTTCTCGCAAGGTTTTTATCTAGGCAAGCCTGTACCTCAACCGCTGGGGACACCCCGCCATGATTGAATCTAACCTGCATCCGAGTGACGACATGAATAAGTCTGATCCAGGCAAGTCTGATGCTAAAGCCTTTATGGAGTTTTAGGGTGCGGCCGTTTTTTAATGAAAATCCTCTGCGCAAGACGATAGCTTGGCAGAGCCTCGTCAGTTTTAGGGGCTGCCGGCTATCAAGCGCTGCCAGCGTTCTGCTGACGATAATCTGCTGGAGTAATCCGGTGCAGGCCGACATCAGTGCGGCGACAATTCGTGGTCAAGTCACACTGCGGGGGGCCGACACTCAGGCAGGTGCGCAAATCATCGTCACCAGCCTGGAGCGGGGTTTTTCCACGCGGGCCTTTTCCCGAGCAGACGGTTCTTATGTGCTGATGGCATTGAAACCGGGTCGTTATCAGCTCAAGGTGTTAGGGTTGGACGGCCAGCAAAACAGTCAAGAGCTGACGCTGCAAGTGGGGCAGGTGGCCTTGGTAGACGTTGCGTTAGGCGATGATAATAGCGTTGCCGAACACACGACTGAGGGCAATTCCGCGGAGTTGGCTACCTATCTAACGCCCGAGCAAATGCAGCGCTTGCCGCAGGTAAACCGCAATTTTCTAAATTATGCCGACCTGGCGCCCGGCGTGAATGTGGTAAACGATGAGAATGGCAGTACCCGCTTGCAAAGCGGCGGGCAACGTCCGGATAGCGTCAATTTGTTTATCGATGGCGTTAGCCAGAAAAACTATGTGGTCAGGGGCGGCGTAGCCGGGCAGGATTCCAGTCGCGGCAATGTGTTTCCGGAATCGGCCGTTGCCGAATACAAGGTTATCAGCCAGAACTATAAAGCCGAGTACGATCAAGTCGGCGGCGCGGCAATTTCGGTGCAGACCAAATCCGGTGGCAATACCTTTCACGGCGAAACATTTTACGATCATACCAATCAGGATCTGCGCAGCGTTACCCCCAGCGAACAACTGGCGGGCGGCAAGCGCGACACCGAGCAAGCGCAATTCGGTGTGACCTTAAGCGGTCCCATCGCCAAGGATGTCGCGCATTTTTTCATGGCATACGAACGTAAACTCAACGACGATTACGCCAATGTCAGCGCTGGCGACGGTTCTCGCTTAACCGAACCGTATCAGGCGCAACTGGGCAGCGTGAACCGGCCGTTCAGGGCGGATTTGTTTTTCGGCAAGTTGGATTGGGCGCTTAACGATAGCAACTTGATCGAAGTGTCTTTTAAGTTGCGTGACGAAACCGAAACCCTGGGCATTGGCGGTCAAAACGCCGAGTCTTATGCGTTAACAAAGGGTAACAGTGAAAAACGCCTGGACTTTAAATATCAATATAGCGCCGAACATTGGGTCAACGAAGCCCGGTTTACTTATGAAGATGCCAATTGGCAGCAATTGCCGGCCACGCAAAGCGCGGGTTTGCTGCTGCGTCGCCTGGACGGCAGCTTGAGTGGGGATAATCTGAGTAGCCGGAGTGTGCTGAATAGCGGCGGCGCAACCAATTATCAGGACAAGGGGCAGAGCGGGCCGGGTTTTCAAGACGATCTAACCTTCAGCGGTTTGGATTGGCATGGCACTCATGTCGTAAAGCTGGGCGCTAAAGTCAAACAGATAGAACTTGGCGCGGTGGAGCGCGACCCTTACCACCCGCAGTTCGGCTTAAATTTAAACAATCCTGCCGGCAACCCGTATCAAGTGCGCTGGGCCACGCCATTAGCCGGAGGCGGCGACGGTTCCGCCCAATCTGACGTGACGCAATTTGGCGCGTATCTGCAAGACGATTGGAACCCTAATCGACATCTGAGCGTAAACCTGGGCGTACGCTGGGACTACGAATACAACCCCGGTTATCTGAATCATGTCACACCCGGCGATGTCAGCAGCGCGCTCCGCAACTGGCAAAACATTCACAACGCCAATACCGGTTACGACATCGAAAACTACCTCAGCAACGGTGCTAATCGGGCGGCCGACAGCAATAATATTGCGCCCAGATTAGGGTTGGCATATGACTTATTCGAAGACCAACGGCATGTGTTGTTCGGCGGCTACGCCAAGGCCTACGACCGCCATATTTACGACGTGCTGCAACTGGAACGAACCAAGGGCAGTTATCCCAGTTTTAGCGTCAATTTTCAGGGCGACCCCAATTACGATTGTGTTGGGGGTGTTGATTGCATTGCCTGGAATCCCGAGTATTTAAACTATACGCCGGCGCAATTGTCCGCGCTGACCGGTGCAGGTACGGGCAGCAGCCGGGAAATCAATTTGATGCATAACAATCTGCGCACGCCCTATGCCGACCAGTTCAATATCGGCATGCGCAATCGTTTCGGCGACTGGCATACCGAGGTCAGCGTGTCGCACGTACACAGTTACAACGGTTTGGTCGGTTTGCTGGGCGGTCGCAATGCCGACGGCAGCTTTTACGCAGCCGGGTCCGGGTTCGGCGGTACCTTTCAGGCTGTACCGGGTTTTGGGCAATTGATCTTGTTCGATAACGGCGTACAGACCAAAACCAACTCGGTATTTGTCAAAGCGGAAAAACCGTACAGCAAAGACAGCGGCTGGGGAATGACTGTTGCCTACACCTTTACCGATTCCGAGGAAAACAAACCGCAGTCTTTCTTCGATAACAGCAGCTATTTGTTTGAGCATCCCAATACCCACACCAATGGCTGGCTGGATACCGCCGGAGTCAGAAAGCATAAATTGGTGACAACCGCCAGTGTCGATTTGCCGTGGGATTTGATTTTTTCCACCAAACTGACGCTGGCGACGCCCGACACCCGCTCCGGCGTCAACTGTACCAGTGGTGCTTGCCGCTTCGATACCTTTACGCCGCCCGGTAGCGATTTTATTTTTCCGGGGCAGTGGTGGGGGTACAAACAAGTCGACATTGCGCTGATAAAAAGTTTCGATACGCCGCACGACACCCGGATGAAGCTGCGTTTGGATGTGTTGAATTTATTCGATTTTAAAAATTATGCGGCATTTAACAGCGACTTTGCCTCGCCGAATTTAGGTACGCCGTCTACTGTGCTGGCCGGACCGAGTTTGACGGTGAAATTAACCGCCCGCCTGGAGTTTTGATGCCGGGTAAGTTAGCGAGCGCGGGTTTATTTTTGTGGGTGATGCTCAGCAGTCTCGGCGCCGCCGCTGCCGACGACGACGCGCTCAACGCCAAAACCAAGGCCAATTATGTGTTCAATTTCACCAAGTTCGTGGAATGGCCGGCGCTGATGAACGATACGCTGCATGTCTGCATCGTTGGTGCCGAACCTATCGTTAACTTGCTGAGCGACTTGGCCAGCCGCGATACCAAGGGGCATTTATTGCAAATCTGGTCGGGTATAGACGACCCGCAGGTTTGCCAGATTTTGTATATCGACCATGATGCACCGGAGTTGCAAGCCTTGATGCAGCAGGTGCGCGGCAATCAGATATTGACTGTCAGCGATGCCGAGGGGTTTGCCGGCCGGGGAGGCTGTATCGGGTTCTATAGCGAAAACGGCCAAATCAAGCTGGAAATCAATCCCGACGCCGTGCGCCGCGCGCAATTAAAAGTCAACGCCTTGTTGATGGAAATCGCCCGTATCGTCCGTTAATTCACTCCAGAAACCCATGACAAACCAGGCTGAATTTAAACGCGATCTGACCATTAAAACCAAGTTGGTGCTGATCATGTTGGCAACCAGCATCTTGTCCCTGCTGCTGGCGGGGGCCGGTTTTATCGCCCAGGAACACATGCGGGTCAAACAGGATATGGGTCGGGATTTGAGTTCTCTGGCCCGTATCATCGCCAGTCGCAGTACCGTGGCCTTGTCCTTCAATGACAGCGGTGTCGCCAACGCGACGTTGGCAGCTTTAAGCGTCAAGCAGAGCGTGGTATCGGCCTGTATTTACGATAGCGCCAATCAGCTATTTGCACTTTACGAACCCGGCTTGGCCTGTCCGCCTCAACATCCGGAGCCTTCGGCTAGCGAGCGGCCGCGATTCGACGATGCATATTGTACCGTTAGCGAAACGATAGCGTTGGACGGTCGCACCTTGGGAAGGGTTTGGATCGCCTCCAGTCTGGCGGAGCTGGATTCCTTGTGGCGGGATTTTTTGGCTGCGGCGATGGGTATTGTGATGTTATCCGGTCTGTTCGCCTTGCTATTGGCTTCCAGTTTGCAGCAAGTCGTGTCCGGTCCGCTGGTCAGGTTGAAGAAAACCGTCGAGACTATCAACAGTGAAAAAAACTACACCTTGCGCGCCACACAAGAGAGTAACGATGAATTAGGGGCGTTGATTCAAGCCTTTAATACGATGATAGCCACCATCGAAGCCCGCGATAGCGAACTGTTGGCCTTGAATTGGCAGCTTGCCGAGAATGAAAAACTATTGGCCAGCATCAACGAAGGTCTGGAAGAACGCGTGGCTGCCCGCACGACGGAGTTGGCGGATATCAACGCCAAATTGGCGCATAACAGCGTGATGCTGGCAACAGTACTGGATAGCATGTCGCAGGGCCTGATAGCCTTTGACAGCAATTTAAAGTTATTGGTTTGGAATAAAAAGCTCAGCGAGGTGCGCGGTTATCCGGAAAGTATGCTGGCAGTGGGCAGGGACCATGCCGATTTCATGCAGTTCGATTTGACCGATCCGCAGTTGCGCTTCCGCAATCCCGATGCCGAACTCAAGCAGTTACTGGAAGAAATAAGACGTTTTCAGCCGCACAATTTTACTCGGCAAAGGTTGGACAATCGGGTCATCGAGATCAGCGGCGGGCCGATAGCCGATGGCGGTTTCGTCAGTACTTACGAGGACGTGACCTTGCGCAAACAGGCCGAGCTGGCGTTGAAAGAAGCCAGGGACGCCGCTCAGTCGGCCACCCAGACTAAAAGCCAGTTCCTGGCGAATATGTCGCACGAGATTCGCACGCCGATGAACGGCGTGCTGGGCATGTTGCATTTGGCCTTGCAGACCGAATTGACCGCGTCGCAACGCAATTATTTGGCAAAAGCGCACAGTTCCGCGCGTACCTTGTTGGGGATTCTTAACGATATTCTTGATTTTTCGAAAATCGAGGCCGGTAAATTAGCGCTGGAAGAAACCGAATTTCGCTTCGATAGCGTGGTGGAGCAATTGGCCGATATGATCGGTTACCAAGCCGGCTTGAAAGGTATTGAGTTTCTGATCCGTCACGACCCGCAAATTCCGCCGGTATTGTTGGGCGATCCCTTGCGTTTCGGTCAGGTGTTGACCAATCTTTG
Organism: Methylomonas sp. 11b; assembly: GCF_000515215.1. Taxonomy (NCBI): domain Bacteria; kingdom Pseudomonadati; phylum Pseudomonadota; class Gammaproteobacteria; order Methylococcales; family Methylococcaceae; genus Methylomonas; species Methylomonas sp. 11b. The sequence continues at coordinate 1,017,805 of NZ_KI911557.1, read as the reverse complement.
CGGCAACGCGCTTAAATTCACCGAAGCCGGCGAATTGGAACTGGCTTTCTATTGCCTGGCCAAAACCGACAGCACTATCGATTTGCGGATTTCGGTCAGAGATACCGGTATCGGTATGTCGGAAGACGATCAGAAAAAACTGTTTCAAGAGTTTACCCAAGCCGATCAGGGCACCAGCCGGCGCTTTGGCGGCACAGGTTTAGGCTTGGCCATCTGTAAAACCCTGGTGGAAATGATGCACGGCCGGATCTGGATTGAGCAGTCGCAACTAGGCCAAGGCACAACTTTTTGTTTTACCGTGCGCTTGGGCGTTGCTACGGACACCTTGCTGCATCAAGACGCGCTGGAGCAAAGCATAGGCGTATTGCTAGCCGAGGTGCGGGTATTGGTGGTGGATGACAACGAGGCTTCCCGGGAAATCATCAGCGATATGTTGCGGCCGTTTCAGTTGCGCGTGACCTGTTCGGCCAGTGCCGCCGCCGCGCTGATTGCTTTGCGGGATATGCCGGCCGATCAGCCTTTCGATGTGGTGTTGATGGACTGGAAAATGCCGGGTATGAACGGTGACGAGGCGATCAGGCAGATTCGTGCCGACACCAGCCTGGTACAGCAGCCCAAGATCATCATGGTGACGGCCTACGGTAGCGAAGATGTGATGCGTTTGGCGGGCCGGGCCGGTATTGATGGCTTTTTGATCAAGCCGGTATCGCCGTCCTCGTTACTGGATGCGATTCTATCCGCACTGGGCCGCGGCCGGGTGCTAGGGGTGGTGGATAAATTCAAGCAATTAGGCGGGGCGGACATTGCCGGTATCAAACAACTGCAAGGTATTCGGCTGTTACTGGTGGAAGATAACGAAATCAACCGCGAATTTGCCTGCGAATTGCTGCGCAGTCACGAGATCCAGGTTGACGAAGCGATGAACGGCGAGGAAGCGGTCGCCATGGTTAGGCAACATCATTACGACGCGGTGTTGATGGACATCCAGATGCCGGTGCTGGACGGCTTGCAAGCCACCGTCAAGATTCGGGCCTTGGCGCAATCCGAGGGCAATCAACGCTATGCGACTATGCCCATTATCGCGATGACCGCCCATGCCATGGCCCGCGATGTCGAGAAAAGCCTGGAGGCGGGTATGAACGATCATGTCACCAAACCGATCGATCCCGACCGGTTGTTCAAAGCCTTGGCGACCTGGATTCCGCTCACGGCCGACGGCGGACAGAGCCAGGAAGCGACGCGGATTTATCAAATTGCCGATTATCCCGAAGATTTACAAACCTTGACCAGCCTGGATATTGTGCAAGGCATACGCCGGATTGGCGGCAATCCGGATGCCTATCGCAAACAGCTATACCGTTTTAAAGAACACTACCCGGATGCGGTTGCGGAGATTCGCGGCTTGATCAATGCCGGCGAACTGAGGCAGGCTGAAGAGCGTTGCCATGCCTTGAAAGGTGTCAGCGGCAATCTGGGGGCGACGGACTTATTCGAAGCCGCCGCCGGCGTCGATATTGTACTTAAGCAGAATCAAATTCCGCCCGCCGAACACTTGCAGCACATGGAAGGATTTATGCGTAAAGTAATCGGCGACATTCAAGCCTTGCAAACAGCGGCGGACAGTCAAACGTCCGGCCTGGATCAGCCTGTGGCACCGGTTGCCGACGCCGAGATAGCGGCGGATTTGCTGAAATTGTCGCAGTTACTGGAAAGCGATCTAGGCGCGGCCGAAACGATGTTGGAGCAATTACAGCGTAGTATGGCCGGTCATCAGTATTTGCCCTTGTTGGAGGAGATCGCCAAAAAAATCGACCGATTTGCCATCGACGAGGCGCTGACGCAACTGAGTGAGTTGCTGCAAAAGTTTTAACGCCAGTCTAGTCCGCGGCTTTTCAGTTTACATTCGGTGACGATGCAATTTAATTTACCTGCCCAGCGTCAATATCTTACAATTCGGTAGCCCAAGGCTAACTATAATTACTTAGGAGGATCTCATGTTTAAATTTCGTATGCTGGTTTCTGCGATAGCGCTGGCTAGTTCGATGTCTGTTATGGCGGCAGATGCGCTGCCCACCACGGCGCCAGCGCCTGCCAACAACCCAACAACCCCCGAAAAGGTTGAACTGGGCAAAATGCTTTATCACGATCCGCGTCTGTCTTCCACGGGCACCGTTTCTTGCGCGTCTTGTCACAACACCATGCTGGGTGGCGAAGATAATCGGCCAAATTCCATGGGCGTGAATGGCCAAACCGGCGGCCGCAGTGCACCAACGGTCTGGAATGCTGCATTCAACAAAGTGCAATTCTGGGACGGCCGCGCCGACAGCCTGGAAGCGCAAGCGGCAGGTCCAGTCACCAACCCTATCGAAATGGGCATGAAAAGCTGGGATGACGTGGTCGCTCGCTTGAAAACCATTAAAGGCTATCGCCATGCTTTCGAAGTGGCCTTCGGTAGCGATGCCGAAGCCATTACCAAAGACAACGCCACCAAAGCGATTGCCGCCTACGAAAGAACTTTGATCACACCGAATAGCGCTTACGACAAATATGTCAAAGGCGATAAAAGCGCCTTGACCGAACAGCAAGAACGCGGTCTGAAAAAAGCCGTGGAATTGGGCTGCACCGGTTGCCACAGTGGTCCGGCCTTTAACGGCCCAGGGGTATTCCAAAAATTCCCTGTTAACCCTAGCGGCTACTTCGAAGCGCAATACCACTTCCAAAAAGACAAAGGCTTGGCGGAAGTCACCAAAAAAGAAAGCGATGAGCACATGTTTAAAGTTCCGACTCTGCGTAACGTGGCTTTGACTGCACCTTACATGCACAACGGTTCGGTAAAAACCTTGGATAAAGCTGTTTGGTTAATGGGTAAATTGCAATTAAATCAAGAGTTGTCGGATGCCGACGTGGCTGACGTCGTCGCGTTTTTGAATGCGCTGACCGGCGAATTCCCAGAGCAAACCATGCCGCAATTGCCAGGAACACCGGGTTCCAGCTTTAACTGAGCTTTAGCAGGCAGCTAAAGAAAAGGGGCCGAAAGGCCCCTTTTTTTCGGCATGACAACGGCCTTGTGGCGGGCTTAAGCGGCTCAAGGCTAAGTGCACATAATTCCCGGCCTTTAAATGCCTTTTACCCTGAACGTGTCCAAAAGGGCACACCAGCCTTGGCTTCGACGCGCTCAGCCCGAAGGGAATGCCGGTTATCAATAGGGCCGGGTAAACAATGCGTTGAGCTTCGGTGTCAATCCCAAGTTGCTGGGCAAAATCGTGCGTAAAGATTAGATTCGGCGCAGATTTTTGCGCTGTTGGGCGAAGAGGTGGTTTGCGTCATATCTATGCCAGATATTCAGCTTGACAGACTGGCGCAATCTTTGGCGATTAGGGCGCTCCCGCATTTGCGGGAGCGCATTGGTCAAAGTAGGTCAACTTTGAGGTCTATAACGTCACTTTCTACGGGAATGCTCCTGTCTATTTGGCAATAGAACACGGGTCCCTAAGGCTGGCAGCAAATGTTAGCTGGCTTGGCCGGCGGCAGTCGCTTCCGGTACTTCGATCAAACGGCCGGTTTTTACATCGTAAACATAACCGTAAACCGGAATATCGCTGGGCACCAGCGAATGGGCTTTGATCCGTTTGACGTCTTCCAGCACGCTTTCGGCTTGGTTTTTGATGGTCAGCCAGTTGATGTATTTGCCATCTGTCGAGCCGGGGCCTTCGCCGCTGTCATGCCAGCCGGTGGCATCGACGCTGGCGGTTTTCAAACTGCTGGCCAACAAGTCGCTCATGATGTCGTTGGTAAAGGTTTCCATACCGCAGTCGGTGTGGTGAATCACAAACCATTCCTTGGTGCCGAGTAATTTGTAGGAAATAACCAGGGAGCGGATCGCGTCGTCACTGGCGCGGCCGCCGGCGTTGCGGATCACGTGGGCATCGCCTTCGGATAAACCGGCATATTTGGCCGGGTCCAGTCGGGCGTCCATGCAGGTCAGTATGGCAAACTGACGAGCCGGCGGCATTGCCAAGTCGCCTTTGTTGAAACTGGATACATAATCGCGGTTGGCTAATAGTACTTCGTTGTGAATTTTGCTCATAAAAACCTCGGTGGATGAAAAAGCGTCTGGCCTAAACTGCAAACCAGACGGGGTAACGACTATCTCCGGGCGGCATTGTAGCCAAGCGACATTCTGGTTTAAAGAGGCTAATTGGTTTATAAAATATAAACTTTAAGTTTATATTGGATGCTGCGATGGATAAGTTTAACAACATGCGCGTTTTTTGCCGGATTGTCGAGCTCGGGACGTTTTCCGCTGTTGCCAAAGAGTCGAAGCTTTCGACAATGATGATCAGCAAATACATCGCCCAACTGGAAGCTTCACTGGGCGTGGTGCTACTACATCGCACCACTCGCAGTCTAAGCCTGACCAGTGCCGGCGAAGCCTACTACAACCGCAGCAAGCAATTGCTGGAAGACTTGGCCGACTTGGAAGCCTCCACCGCGCAATTGGGCGAGCGGGTGAAAGGCACCATTAAAATCAGCGCGCCTATCGATTTCGGCGGCATGTACATGGTGCCGGCCATCGAACGTTATCTAAAGCAATATCCGGAAGTGAAGATTTTAATGTCGCTGGACAACAAACCGCCGAATTTGCGGGTAGGGAGCATCGACATTTCCTTGCTAGTGACCGATACCTTAGATCCGGGCGTGGTGGCGCGCAAGATTGCCGAGACCGAATTGTGTACCTATGCTTCGCCGGCCTACTTATCGGAAAAAGGCTGTCCGCAAACCATAGACGAACTGAGTAATCACCAATGCCTGCACTATGTCGATACCCCGCACGGCGAATTTTGGCTGTTTAATGTCGACGGCGAACTTAAAAAAATCAAATCCGATTGGGTGCTGGCATCTAATAACGGCCGCGCGCTGTGTCAGGCGGCGGCCCTGGGTATGGGCATCGTGCAAGCGCCGAGATTATCGGTGGCGCCGTATTTACAAAGCGGCGAATTGGTGGAGATCCTCAGTCAATACCGCCGACCGGCGATCGCTATCTACGCCACCTACCTGCAACGGCGGTTTTATCCGGCCAAATTGACGACGTTTATCGATTTTTTGTTGGCGTATTTCGAGCGCTAGCCGGCTTTTGTAGCCTTGATGCAGCGTCAGCGGAATCGAGGGCGTCGGCTGCCGGCAACTAAACCCACATCGGAAATTGAAAGGCGTTGGCCTTCGAAACCTCGCCTCCATCAAGGCAACTTGCTTTCATCAAGCCATTTCAAAGACACCAAATTGTTCATGTGCCGCCTTAAAATTGTCCGCAATCACCGCATGCATAAACAATAATGTCACGCCCCGAGCGGCTTAGCCAACATGGCGGATGATGCTCCGCTCAAAGCATTTAAGCTCGTGCACGCGGTCTTTTGCGAGGGTGTAAGAATTTTTGTGTAAACGGCCCTGAGGTAGGAAACTACCGATCCTGACAAGGAGGAAACCATGACCGTATCATCAAAAGCCATACCGGATGACCTACTCGACGCCTTGATGTCGCACTATCAAAAACCCGAGGACCTGATCGGTGCCAATGGTCTGCTGAAGCAGTTGACCAAAGCGATAGTCGAACGGGCCCTGGAAGCGGAAATGACCGCGCACTTGGGCCACGGTAAGCATGAGGCGGTGACCAACGCCAGCAGCAATGCCCGAAACGGCAAAAGCCGGAAAACGCTGAAAGGTGACTTCGGCGACTTGCCTATCGAGATTCCCCGCGACCGTCATGGCGAATTCGAACCGCAGATCATTCCTAAGCATCAACGGCGCTGGACCGGTTTCGACGATAAGATCATTTCGTTATATGCCCGAGGACTGACGGTACGGGAAATCCAAGCCCATTTATTCGAGCTTTACGGCACCGAGGTATCCCCCACCTTGATTTCCTCGGTGACCGACGCGGTACTCGAAGAGGTGGGCGTCTGGCAAAGCCGCCCGCTGGATCCGATTTACCCGATTGTGTACCTCGACTGTCTGCATACCAAAGTGCGCGATAGTGGCAGCGTGCGGGTCAAGGCCGTCTATCTGGCCATCGGTGTCAATCTGGACGGCCACAAAGAAGTGCTGGGGCTGTGGATTGCCCAAAGCGAAGGCGCCAAATTTTGGTTGCAAGTGGTCACCGAGCTCAAGAACCGTGGCGTCAACGACATCTTTATCGCCTGTGTCGATGGTCTGAAGGGATTTCCGGAGGCTATCGAAACCGTGTTTCCCAAAGCGGCCGTTCAACTGTGTATTGTCCACTTGGTCCGTCATAGCCTCAACTATGTCAGCTACAAAAGGCGCCAGTCGGTTGCCGACGACCTCAAGCAGATTTATCGAGCCGCAACGGCGAGGGAAGCCGAGCAAAAGCTGACCGAATTCGAGGCCAACTGGCTGGAGACCTATCCCACGATCGCCCCCATCTGGCGACGAAACTGGGGGCACATCATCCCTTTTTTTGACTATCCGCCCGAGATTCGCAAGGTGATCTACACCACCAATACCATCGAATCGGTGAATCGAAGTCTGAGAAAAATCATGAAAAACCGCGCGGTCTTCCCCAGTGATGACGCCTTGTCCAAACTGCTCTATTTGGCGTTGCGCAATATCAGCCAAAATTGGACCATGCCCGTCTACGATTGGAAAGCCGCTTTGAATCGGTTTAGTATTCAGTTCGAAGATCGCTTCCCTAGCCATTAAACCAAACTACCGTTTACACAAAATTTGGGACACTCCCAATTGCCCCTGGACTTGAATGCAATGGATCTATGTATTGTTGGCGGGCTTGCGCGGCTATCGGTCAAGAACTGCCTCATGCTGAAGCAATTTCAATGACCTCTAACTGTTCGTTTGCCACTATATAATCGTCCGCAGTCGTAGGATGCATAAGCGATAGCGTCATGCATCGAGGGGATCCTAAGGCGGCGGATGACGCTCCGCTTATCCGCCCTACGGCCCTACCGTTGATAGGCAGGAGCCAGCCAAAAATCGCCGGACGAAACAACTTGCCAATGGCAACCGCCCAACCGATAGCAGACGCAGGGCGTGGTGAGTTTAAGAACCGCACCAATCGCGAATGTTGCAGTGTACGCTGATTACCATCCTACGGCGATAGTCGGCAACCTGGGATTATCGTAGGGCGGAAGCCGACAGGCGTTCCGCCAAAAAGCTGCGAAACCCGGTGTCAACAGATTCCAAAAAGGCGGAACGCCTGTCGGTTTCCGCCTTACGGGTTATGGCTGAAAAATGAAGGAGTTGTCATACCAATTGTTTGTCATCGAGGATTATTGCGCCTAATCGGGTTGATTTCGTTCCGCCGACCTTGGATAGCACTGGGGGAGTTGCCGGCAATGGCTTCTTGATCAGCTGTTTGTGAGCGAAATCAGGATCCCAGAATTTCACGTCCATTCCCGTCATGAATGTACGGTCAAGACTCTGACATGTTTTAAATTTTCCCGCGGACCCGTCACTGTTTACGATGAGGCGACACTCAGAGAAGTCTGTCATTTTTGGGTGAACCAGATAGATACTACTCCAAACCATACCGTCACCCAACTTATCGGTGGTATGGATCAAGAAGATGGCCTTTGAGACTTTATGCTCCATCTTTTTTGCGATATCAAACCCGATAGTTGGCAACATGTCGTTCCAGATCTTACGCATTCGTGAAAATTCGGCGTCTAGACACCTTTCCGAGTAGTCTGGATCTCTGCAAGCTTTCACCGCTTCAGTAAGTTCCTGATAGGCACCCTGGCCGGAGAACCATTGCCAGTAATAAAAGTTATGAGACGAGATACCTGTTCCTGTTAGTTTCATTGTGGTTTACTCAAATTTATTTATAAAATAAATCCTGCGATCAAATCAGCAGTTATCAATACCATTTCAAATGGGATGCCAAGCGAGTGCAGACCTCTGGAGAGATAAGTAAAATCTTGTTTTTACAATGAGTTATCCGACAATCTATGACGAGGCGCAGCGCGTGATTGGGTCTGAATCAGTGATAATTGTTACTATATTTCGTGTGTGTGACGATATATCGTGTCTAAGGCAATGAGTACTCGGGGTCTCTGCTTTGTCCAACACATTCCCTGGGGTACACTGAAAAACTTTACGTTAAGTGCCCCATTTCAATAAAAACTTGGACAAATTCGATTGGCTTATAAACAAGGAATTAAATGGCTTCTGTCCATGATAAAAATCGCGGTGATACTCGGACAGTCTGGGTGTGTTTTTAATGGTTGAAAGATAATTTGGACAAAATGATTCCTTTTGTCCCAAGTGAGAAAACCGACCCCAGGGCCGTAGGGCGGATAAGCGAAGCGTCATCCGCCGATAATGCGTCAATTATCCGAATTACCCACTTCCAACAATGGCAAGTCCAACCCCGCCCAATTTAGCGGATAAATGTCCATCTTGACCAACCGATGAAAACTTGAATATGGCCAATCCTTAACTGTGACTGCCCAACCATGCTTGACCGGGTTGTAATGGATGTAATCCATATGTGCCGCATAGTCGGCATCATTGATAATGGTGTGTTCCCAATATCGACGTTGCCATAACCCTCGCTCGTGGCGTTTTATTCTGATTGCAGAGCGATATTCGGTTTTAGGTATCGCTTTCGAGAAGGCTTTTTTTATCGCTCGCCATCGGTTGGAATATTGATCGTCGCCGGCCGGTAATGTCCAAATCGCATGCATATGGTCAGGCAAAACCACCCAAGCATCGATATGAAATGGCTGCTTTTCCCGGACCACTCGCACCGCTTCTCGTAACTCTCCAATATGCTCGATCAGTAGCGACGATTTCCGTTCAAGCAAGTTAACGGTGAAAAAATAGGTGCCGCCGGGAATGCGATTGCGTCGATAGTTTGGCATTAGAAAAGTTTTACCGATTTGGCGGATGACGCTACGCTTATCCGCCCTCCAGCCAGTTTGAACCACTACTGGGATTAATTGGCTGCTGTAAAGGCTAGACCAGTCGTTCACTAGAAAACCGGGTTCGCCTTCTTTGGGTCGACTAAGTCAATTCGCCCTTTCCAATTTACCTCATTCTACACTTGCACAATCCTATGGGTATTGATGGCCAACAATTCACCTGAATGAACAGCAGTTTTGAATTTGGATACAACTCAATCAGAGTGCAATTTGCTAGAGCGCGGTTGAAAACAGGCCTCCCATTCAGGCGCTAAGCATCAATTCCACTCGCTTACTCATTATTTGCATCACTTGATCGTTGGGTAGGCAAGAGGACTAGAGGGAAAGCCTCGTGTCTTTTCTATTTTGATTCACCGTTCATTGACCAGCTAGCCAGCAACTTTTGATGTTCACTCAAGCTAGGTAAACCCGGTCTCGCCCCTATCCTTGAGCAGCAAAACGCCCCGGCCACACTGGCGTAACGCAATACTTCCATCCAGCTCAAGCCGTTGGTAAGGCCGGAGGCAAAGGCACCGTGGAAGGCGTCGCCGGCGCCGGTGGTGTCTATCGCGACGATAGGCGGCGCGCCTAGGCTGCCGTGCTCCTGACCGCGTTGCCAGATCAAGCCGCGCTCGCCCAGGGTAATAACTACCACCGGGGCAACTTGCGCCAACTTGGATAAGGCAAGATTTTCATCGCCGGCATATTGCACGGCAAACTTTTCCGAACAGACCAGATATTCGACTTTATCCATCAGAGCCAACGTGCCGTCGTGCAGCGAGCCGGCGTCTAACACCGTCGGTACTGGGTGAGTTAACTGATTCAGTAAGCGCAGGGAAATATGCGGTTCGTGCCCATCGAACAACAGCACTTTTGCTGCTAAGGCGTCAAAGTCTATAGCGGTGGCAGGCAAGGCGCTGGTTTGCCCTTTGTAATTGATTAACGCGCGCTGCCCGTTCGGTTTGACCAGCACCGTGGATAACGGCGTTGGCGATGCGCCGCGTACAACAAGTTGGGTATCGACGCCATGGTCTTGCAACTCCCGTAAATGACTGTCGCCGTACACATCAGTACCCAAATAACCGCAAAAACCGGCCTTGCCGCCTAGTTTGGCGACCGTGACGGCGGCGTTGGCAGCTGGTCCACCGCCGCAGCCCAGCAAGTCGTCGGCGACGATTTTTTCATCGGCGCCGGGGTGATGCGGCACGGAAAACACCAAATCGTAACTGGCATGGCCGATACAAAGCACGTCGAGTGGTGTTGATGTCATTGCGCAACGCCCTTGCTGCGGTTGTCCATCCGCCGTAGGAATTCGCCCATGATGGCTTTGTACAATTCATCGCCCAGATACTTGTCTTCTACGCCACTATCGATGCTGGGGTTGTCATTGACTTCAATCACATAGCCTTTGCCGTTGATCTCTTTGACATCGACGCCGTATAGGCCGTTACCTATCGGTTGCGTGGCTCTTAACGCGGCGTCGAGTACGCCTTTGGGTACTTCAAAAGTAGGCAAGGTATCGAAATTGCCGCTGTCGGTACGCTTGGCGCCATGCCGGTAAATCTGCCAATGGTTTTTCACCATGAAGTAGCGACAGGCATACAAGGCTTTTTGGTTGAAAATGCCGATGCGCCAATCAAAATCGGTGTACAAAAATTCCTGGGCCAGCAACAGCGCCGACTGTTCGAATAACTCGGCGACTTTGCTTTCCAGTTCCTGGCGGTTATGCACTTTGACGATGCCGCGCGAAAACGAGCCGTCCGGAATTTTAATCACCACCGGATAACCGGCGATGGCTTCCAGATTGTCCAGGTGTTGGGTATTGCCTTTGTGCAAGATCCAGGTTTTTGGCGAGGGTACTTTATGGGTGCGAAACAGGTCGGCCAGATAGACTTTGTTGGCGCAGCGCAAGATAGACGTCGGGTCGTCGATTACCACCAAGCCTTCTGCTTCGGCTTTTTTTGCGAAACGGTAGGTATGATGGTCGATGGCGGTGGTCTCGCGGATAAACAAACCGTCAAACTCCGGCAGGCGGCCGTAATGATTCAGCGTAATTAACTCCACATCGATACCCAGTTGCCGGCCGGCATCGATAAATTTTTTCAGCGCGCCGCGATTGCTGGGCGGCAGTTGCTCGGAGGGATTGATCAGAATCGCCAAATCGTAACGCGCGGTCTTTCTGGCTCGGCTTTTCCGCCAGACCTTTTTACTAAAGCGATCCAGCGCATCGGCAAATAAGGTCTGCATCGCATCGTCCAGTTGCCTGGGCGAAACGGCTTTAAGATCGGTGATTTGCCATTGCTGGTCAAAGCGCAAAGCAATTTCCAGTATCGGGCAGGCGAAACGCTCGAACAGTAGCCGCGCCAATTCCTGAAAAGCGGGTTCCGGTGTCGTGCCGAAATAGCTGTGCAGGGTAAATTCGCCGTTTTTGTTTTGATGTTTGAAGGCGCGCGCCAGCGGCTGGTTCAAGTCTTCCAGTTGCAGCCGATACAAGGCATTTTTGCCCAAGTCGTTGATGACTTTGACCGAGGGAATCACATGGTGATTGCGGGCCTCGGCCAGCAGCGAACAATAATAGCCGTCGGATAGATAGGTGTAGCTGCTGCACAGGTTTATCACCCGTACCCGTTGATCGGGGTCAGTTTGTTCGCTGGCCAGATAATCTTCAAAGCTGACGACTTGGTCGCTAGGATAATAAGGATTCCAATCCGAAAGGTCGTCAACGACCAGCAGCGTGCTTGCCATGGTAAAAAGTGCCCGGTAGGTTTATGTTAGGCGGGGATTTTGAAACCAGTCGAGTTTTAAGACAAGTCGAATTCTGCAATCCCTGTTAACACTGCCTATTGCTTGCGGCTTGGGGGTTTGCCACACTGTACAATTACTGTCTCCGAACATTTGAGTATGCAGATGAGTTTGTCCCCATTCGGCACCGAAATCGATACCAGCGTATTCCAGGCTAGTTATGCTAGTGCCCGCCAGGCTTGGTTGTCGCTAATCACAGAGATGGAACAGCCGGTGCGGCATGAGATTTATCAATGCGCCGGACTCGGGCCGGACGGCGAATCTTTGCTGACCGATATTGCCTGGATAGGCGATGAAAATGCCGACAACCTAGTCGTGGTCATCGCCGCGACGCACGGCGTGGAAGGCTTTGCGGGCAGCGCGATACAGCTTGATTTGCTGCAAGGGGTAAGCAAGCGCCAGCTGGACATTCCGAGCGACACGGCGATATTGCTGATTCACGCCCTGACGCCTTGGGGTTATGCCTGGTCGCGGCGGTGTGATGCCGACGGTGTGGATTTAAATCGCAATGCGGTGGATTTTTCGCAGTCTTTGCCGGATAACCCTGATTACGACAAACTGCGGGATTGGCTATTCGTGGCGGATGCGGGGCAAAGACAGCAGGCATTTGCCGATTTTACCCAGGAATACGGCAGAGTCGCGTTGGAAAAAGCCATCAGCGGCGGACAATACCGCGACCCGTCCGGGCCGTTTTTTGGTGGCATAGCGCCGGCCCATGGGCGCCTAGTCTGCGAGGATTTGATTCAACGTCACAATCTGGGCCAACGCTGCTTGGCTGTAGTGGATTTGCATACCGGTCTGGGGCCTTATGGCTACGGGGAAATTATTTGTGACCATCAACCCGACAGCGCCGGCGCGGCGGTTGCGCAAAGCTGGTACGGCGATTCGGTGACCTTGCCTTTAGCGGGTACTTCCAGCTCGGTGCCGAAACTGGGCTTGTTGGATTATCTGTGGCACGCGAACATGAATCCGCAAAGTTGTTACGTGACGCTGGAGTTCGGCACTTACAGCACCGACCACTTGTTTGAAATCCTGCTGCGCGATCACCAGCTTTGGGCTTTGGAGGATAATCACGATCAACGTTTCGCTCATAGCATGGTGATGCGCCAGCATTTCTGTCCCAACGATAATGCCTGGCAGGAAATGGTGTTATTTCGCGCTCGGCAAGTGCTGGGTCAGGCGCTGCGCGGAGTATCGTCGTGACCGCTTTACCGGCCTTAGCGAACCAGTTGGCGGTGCGCCCGGCGCAAAGTACCGATCTGGAGGGCTTGGTGGCCTTGGAAAATGCCAGCTTCGCTACCGATAAATTAAGCCGACGCAGTTTTCGGCATTGGTTGAGTTCCGATCATCGCGCGCTGTTGTTAGCCGAATGGGCGGGGCTGGTGGCCGGCTATATTTTGATCATTTATCATCCCGGCACCCGCTTGGCGCGGATTTATTCGCTGGCGGTGGCGCCACAACTACGCGGCAACGGCATAGCCAAGACTTTAATGTTGGCCGGTGAGCAAGCGGCCCGCGACGACGGTCGCCTATATCTGCGCCTGGAAGTTAGCGTGGATAACACCCCGGCCATCCGTTTATACGAGGCACTGGGTTTTCAAAAGTTTGGCTTGTATCGGGATTATTATCAGGATCATAAAGATGCGTTGCGTTACCAAAAACGCATTCGCCGTTACCGCGATACGCCTCAGCATCGCTCGGTGCATTGGCTGCGGCAAACCACGCCGTTTACCTGCGGCCCGGCGGCCTTAATGATGGCGATGCACGCCTTAAATAAAAGTTATTTGCCGTCGCGCGAACAGGAAATCGAGTTATGGCGCGAAGCGACGACGATTTTTATGACCTCCGGGCACGGCGGTTGCCATCCGATAGGTTTGGCGCTGGCGGCCAAGCGTCGAAGGTTCTCAGTGGAAGTCTGGATCAATCAAACCGGCTCCTTGTTTATCGATAGCGTGCGTAGCGAGGATAAAAAGCAAATTGTCGAGTTGGTCGATACCTGCTTCAAGCGCGAAGCGGCGGAGCAGGGCGTGGCGATACATTACGCCAACATTACGCAAAACGATTTGATAGCCGCCTTCGAAGCCGGGGCTATACCTTTAATCTTGATCAGTACCTTTTCGATGGATCGCAAAAAAGCCCCGCATTGGGTAGTGATGAGTGGCTTTGATAAGGATTGTTTGTATATGCATGATTCCGACCCGGACGATGGCCGGCAGAGTGAGCTGGATTGCCAGTTTATTCCGATTGCCCGCGAGGATTTTGATCGCATGTCCTGTTTTGGTAAATCGCGGTTGCGGACGGCGGTCATTGTTTGGCCGAGCGCTTAGTTCGAGCTTTTCATTCTAAGTTGATTGCGCAAGCGTTACAATTGCGGTAACAGCCTATATATTCACGAGACTTTAATTCATGAACAACCAGCGTCACGACGACAGCAAGAAAGTTAAAAATATTGCCGCAGTTTTGTATCTATTGGTGCTGACTTTTCTAGTCGGCGGTTCTTATCTGCATCAGCAGAGTGCGGATACTGCTCAAATCCCGTCAACTACTGCTGTGCAACCCTAAATTCCGCTCGATCAGCATTTTCGGACGCGCTCCGCTGCACCGAAATTGACATTGCCCTGCAACAACAGTACCTTAGCCGGCTTTCTTTTAGAAGCCGTCTTTAAAATTCAGAATCTCAAGAGTCATTAATGGAAGAATTTCATCGCATTAGCCGCCTGCCGCCGTATGTTTTTAATATCGTCAACGAGCTGAAAGCCAAAGCCCGAGCGGAGGGCGAAGATGTCATCGACTTTGGGATGGGGAATCCGGACCAACCCACGCCCAAGCATATTCTCGACAAAATGGTGGAAGTGGCACAGCGTGATGACACGCATCGTTACTCTGTTTCTAAAGGTATTCCGCGTTTGCGCAAAGCCATTTGCGGGTGGTACAAACGCCGTTTTGATGTTGACTTAGACTTTAATACCGAAGCCATCGTCACCATAGGTTCGAAGGAAGGCTTGTCGCATCTGGCTTTAGCCACGCTGGGCCCTGGCGATGTGGTGTTGGTGCCCAATCCGGCTTACCCGATTCATCCGTATGGCGTGGTGATCGCCGGTGCGGATATTCGCCATGTACCTTTGACGCCTGGCGTGGATTTCTTTGAAGAGTTACAAAAAGGCATTGCCGAATGCTGGCCTAAGCCGAAAATGTTGATTTTAAACTTTCCGGGCAATCCGACTTGCCAATGCGTGGAGCTGGATTTCTTCGAGAAAGTGGTGGCGATTTGTAAGGAACATAATATCTGGATCGTCCACGACATTGCTTATGCGGACATCGTGTTCGACGGTTATGTGGCCCCCTCGATTTTGCAGGTGGAAGGCGCGAAAGACATCGCCGTCGAGTTTTTCTCCTTATCCAAAAGTTACAACATGCCCGGTTGGCGGGTGGGATTTATGTGCGGTAACCCAACCTTGGTCGCTGCATTAACGCGGATCAAATCCTACATGGATTACGGTACATTTACGCCTATTCAAGTCGCGGCGATTACTGCTCTTGAAGGTCCGCAGGATTGTGTGAAGGAAATCTGCGATATGTACGAAGCGCGCCGCGATGTGTTGTGCGACGGCTTGAATGCGATGGGTTGGCATGTCGACAAACCGAGGGCGACCATGTTTGTCTGGGCGAAGATTCCGGAAGCCTATCGGGAAATGGGTTCCATCGAATTTGCCAAGAAACTGATCATCGACGCCAAAGTGGCGGTGTCGCCGGGTATCGGCTTCGGACAACACGGCGACGATCACATCCGCTTCAGCTTGATCGAAAACGAGCACCGGACCCGTCAAGCCTTGCGCAGCATCCGCAATATGCTGAAAAAAGACAACGTAGTATAATCGCCGCCATTTTTGGGTATCACGTTAGGAGTCAGGTTTGAAGCCGGTAACAGTTGGGGTTTTGGGATTGGGCACCGTCGGTGGCGGTACCGTCAACGTGTTGAAAAGGAATGCCGGAGAAATCGCGCGCCGGGCCGGCCGTGAAATCGTCGTCACCCGCGCCTCCGCCCGTGATCTAAATCGGACGCGGATTTGTGCAACCGATGGCATTACCTTGACGGCCGATCCGTTCGAGATCGTCAACGATCCTGATATCGATGTGGTCGTTGAGCTGATCGGCGGCTACGATCTGGCTAAACAACTGGTGTTAACGGCGATTGCCAACGGCAAGCATGTCGTGACTGCCAATAAAGCCTTGATTGCCTTGCATGGTAACGAAATCTTCGCGGAAGCCAGTAAAAAAGGCGTGATGGTCTTGTTCGAAGCGGCTGTGGCCGGCGGCATACCGATCATCAAAGCCATCCGCGAAGGTCTGGCCGGTAACCGCATCAAATGGCTGGCCGGCATTATTAACGGTACCGGTAATTTCATCCTCACCGAAATGCGCGACAAGGGCCGCGATTTTGCCGATGTCTTGGCCGAAGCGCAGGCTTTGGGTTACGCTGAAGCCGATCCCACTTTTGATGTGGAAGGTATCGATGCAGGGCACAAGCTGACCATACTGGCTTCGATTGCCTTTGGCATTCCGTTGCAATTTGAAAAAGTGTTTACCGAAGGCATCACTAAAATCACCCGGTTGGATGTCGAATACGCGGAAGCGTTGGGCTATCGGATTAAAAATTTGGGTATCGCTCGTAAAACCGAGGATGGCATCGAACTGCGCGTGCATCCGACCCTAATTCCCAAGCGTCGTCTGATAGCCAATGTCGATGGGGTGATGAATGCTGTACTGGTCTGCGGCGACGCAGTGGGTCCAACCTTATATTACGGCGCCGGCGCCGGAGCGGAGCCGACTGCTTCGGCGGTAGTGGCCGATCTGGTCGATGTGGTCCGAGCGATGACCAGCGATCCGGAAAACCGGGTGCCGCATCTTGCCTTCCAAGCCGATGCGATTGCCGACATTCCGGTGTTGCCTGCCGAGCAAATTAAAACCGCTTACTATCTGCGTCTGACCGCTGAAGACAAGCCCGGCGTGTTGGCGGATGTCACCCGAATTCTAGCTGCGCACAATATCAGCATTGAAGCCCTGATTCAAAAGGAACCGCCGCAAGGCGAGACTTCCGTGCCGATCATCATGTTGACGCAACTAACCTTAGAAAAAGAAATGAACGCCGCGATTGCGGCCATCGAAGCGTTGGCAACAGTCAGCGGTAAAGTGGCACGGATTCGCTTGGAAACTTTAGGATAAATAATGGCCACCCCAACTCGCTACACAGGTATTATCGAACGCTACCGCGACCGCTTGCCGGTCTCCGCCGATACTCGGATCATCAGTCTTTGCGAGGGCAACACCCCGCTGATTCAACTGCAAAACATTCCGCGTTTAATCGGCAAGGATGTTGATATTTACGTGAAGTTCGAAGGTTTGAACCCGACCGGTTCGTTCAAAGATCGCGGCATGACCATGGCCGTGACTAAAGCGGTGGAAGAGGGCAGTCAGGCCATTATCTGCGCCTCGACCGGAAACACCTCGGCTGCTGCTGCTGCGTATGCGGTGCGGGCCGGCATTCGTGCCTTCGTATTGATTCCTGAGGGCAAAATTGCTTTGGGTAAGTTGGCGCAAACCATGATGTACGGAGCCAAGATCATTCAGATCAAAGGCAATTTCGATGCCGGCATGTCTATCGTCAAGGAAATTGCGGATCATGCGCCGGTAACCATCGTTAATTCCATCAATCCATTTCGTATCGACGGCCAAAAAACCGCCGCGTTCGAGATTGTCGATGCCTTGGGCGATGCGCCGGATTTCCATTGCTTGCCCGTGGGTAACGCCGGCAATATCACTGCTTACTGGAAAGGGTATAAGGAATATTCCACTGATAGCGCCACGCATAAAGCCGTGACCAAAAAGCGCCCGGTAATGTGCGGCTATCAAGCGGCAGGCGCCGCGCCGTTTTTAGCCGGCCATCCCGTGGAAAATCCGGAAACGATAGCCACAGCAATCCGCATCGGCAATCCACAATCTTGGGATGGTGCTTGGACTGCGCAGAAACAATCCGGCGGTTGGTTTGCATCGTTTACGGACCCGCAAATACTGGCCGCGCAAAAAATGTTGTCGGCCTATGAGGGGATTTTCTGCGAGCCGGCCTCAGCCACGTCATTGGCCGGTGCCTTGCAGGATATCGCTAACGGCAACATCCCGGAAGGCAGCACGATTGTGTGTACCTTGACTGGCAATGGCATTAAAGATCCCGATACCGCCATTGCGCAATGCAAGGATGACCAGCCAATAACGATAGACGCCTCGCTGGATGCGGTGAAGAAAGCCATTTTGGATTCGATGTGAGTCTGACGATGAGCATCGTAAAGCCGGCAAATGCCGGCTTTTTTATTGTCTGATATGTATCTGCAAAGCGTTAAGAAAGTCATAGTGCCCAGACCGGTGCAGACTAAAAATCCGCACTTTGGCGAGATGGATCCGGTGCTGCAACGCATTTTTTCCTGCCGGGGCGTACAGGGCGCGGAAGAACTTGATCGTAGTCTGGCTAGTTTACCTTCGCCGTGGTTACTGACCGGCATGAAGGAGATGGTCGAGCATTTGGTTCTGGCTATCAAACAACGGCAAAAGATTACTGTGGTCGCCGATTTCGATGCCGATGGCGCCACCAGTTGTGCCTTGGCCTTGAAGGGTTTGAGCTTGTTGGGGGCCGGTGCGGTGGATTTTGTGGTGCCCAATCGTTTTGAATACGGATACGGTCTGACTCCGGAAATCGTTGAGCTGGTGAAACGGCAAGCTCCCGACGTTATCGTCACTGTGGATAATGGTGTTTCCAGTATTGATGGCGTCAAAACTGCCAAGGCCGCTGGCATCAAAGTTTTGATTACCGATCATCATTTACCGGGTCTTGAATTGCCGGCTGCCGATGCGATGGTTAATCCCAATTTGCCCGACGATAAGTTTCCTAGCCGGCATATCGCTGGTGTGGGTGTGATGTTTTACATCTTAATGGCCTTGCGGATTCGCTTGCGCGAATTGCATTGGTTTGAAAAATCCGGCATCGCCGAACCGAATCTGGCGCGTCTGCTGGATTATGTGGCCTTGGGCACCGTGGCGGACGTGGTGGCTTTGGATCAGGTCAACCGGATCTTGGTGCATCAAGGTTTGCTGCGAATTCGCTCCGGGCAATGTCAGCCGGGTATCAAGGCCTTGGCCGAAGTCGCTGGCAAGCAATTGGCCGGGATACACGCCAGTGATCTGGGGTTTTCGATTGCGCCGCGCTTGAACGCTGCCGGGCGGATGGACGATATGTCTTTGGGTATCCAGTGTTTGCTGACAGACGATGCGGGACTGGCGCATGACATTGCCGAGCAATTGCATGCTTTGAACCAAGACAGAAAAGAAGTCGAAGGCCAGATGAAAACCGAGGCGATGGCTTTACTGTCCGAAATGAAAGCCCTTGACGATAAACATGTGCCGGCAGGGGTTTGTCTGTACGACGGCAATTGGCATCAGGGCGTGATTGGTATCCTGGCATCGCGGATCAAAGACCGCTTACACCGGCCGGTGATCGCGTTTGCGCCAGCCGACAACGGCGATATTAAGGGTTCGGCACGTTCCATCAATGGCGTGCATATTCGCGATGTGCTCAGTGAGATTGCGGCCAAGCATCCGCAGATTTTAAGCAAATTCGGCGGCCACGCGATGGCAGCGGGTTTGACGATTAAATTGCATGACTATCCGCATTTCGCGTTGGCTTTTGCCGAGACGGTTGCAGCGAAACTGGAATTAGTAGATCTGGAACAGAAGGTCTATTCCGACGGCGAACTGGACGAGCAACACATGACCTTAGCCTTCGCGGAAGTGCTGCAGCATGCGGCGGTATGGGGGCAAAACTTCCCTGAGCCGGTATTCAATGGGGTGTTCGATGTGATCCAATGCCGGATTGTTGGTCAGCAGCATTTGAAGTTTGTGCTCCGTTTGCCGTTCAGCGGCCAGTTACTGGATGGGATAGCGTTTTTTGCCGATCACCCCGAGAAATGGTTGGGTTGCCGGAAAATCAACGCGGCGTATAAGCTGGATATTAACGAATTTCGCGGGCAACGCAGCCTGCAACTGTTGTTGCATTATCTGGAGAAATGGGAGTAACAGCCTATGTCTGAGAGATTGTTACGCTGGATAGACGGACATACACTGGCTTTGCTGTTGGCGATTATGCTGTTGCGCGGCGGATTTTTGCTGATCAACGGTTTTGATTTGATCGGCGACGAAAGCTATTACTGGGATTGGTCGCGGCAACCGGATTGGTGCTATTACAGCAAGCCGCCCATGATAGCTTGGTTGATCGGCGCCTTTACCTGGCTATTGGGCGATTACACGTTTACCGTGCGCTTGCCGGCGCTGCTGTTGGGTACGGTTTTTCTGTGGTTTTTTCACGCGACCGCAAAGGCCTTTTACGGTGCACGCGGTGGCGCTTTGGCGCTGCTGCTGGTGTTGGCAACGCCGATCAATGTGCTGGCCAACTTTCTGATGACCATCGATGCGCCGCTGTATTGTTTCTGGATGATGACCGTGTATTTCTTAAGGCGGGCGTTGTTCGACCAGCAAGCGCGCGCCTGGTGTTGGGCTGGATTGGCCAGTGCCGCCGCCTTGCTCAGCAAGCAATCTGCATTGATCTTGCCGTTAATGTTGCTGATCTTTTTAGCCGTGGATGAGCAACGCCGTGGTTTGTTGAAAAAAGAGTTTCTGGTTTATTTAAGCCCTATCGTCATCGCGGCAGTGCCGATTTTATGGTGGAACCAACAGCACGATTGGGTGATGTTCGGGCATAGCAAAGGCCATTTCGGTAACCATGAACCGGTAAGCGTGCTTAAGCATTTACAATGGGCCAGAGATTTTCTGTTGTATCAGCTTTTGTTGGTCTCGCCAGTGCTGTTTGTGTTGGTGGTGATGAGCAGCACGCAAGCGGCGTTTAACTTCAAACGTTTGTCGGCCGAACAAAGGTTTTTGTTACTAATGGGCCCAGCCTTGTTATTGGGCGTTTTGCTACTCAGTGTGCTGCAAAAAGCCCAAGGCAATTGGCCTATGCCGTTTTATTTTGCCGGCTTGATATTGCTGGCCGGCAACTGGTTGGCGGGGGCCTGGAAAAAGACCATGAAATACGGCATCGGGCTGGGTTTGGCGATGGTACTGTTGACCTATTCGCTGCCTATCGTGTTACAAGTTTTAAAACTGCAAAACACCGCGTTTGATCCCACCAAGCGTTTCAACAGCTGGCAGGAATTGGCGATTAACGTGCATTTCGAGCGCTTGATCAGTTTACCCAACTTGGATAATACCTTTGTGGTAGCCTTGGGCCATCGTTATCTGGCGAGCGAGTTGGCGTTTTATTTACCCGATCACCCGAAGGTTTATCGCTACGAACCCAGTGGCTTGGTGGCATCGCAATACGAAGTCTGGCCCGGTCCGCATGCGTTTGTTGGCAAAAACGGCTTTGTGATGGGTGAAACCCCGGAGGAAAACGTACCCGCAGAATTGAAAGCGGCGTTTCAAAATTTTCGGTTCTTGGCGCAAATTCCCAATCCTGCCAAGCCAAATTCCCCGTATTACCTGTATTTAGGTGAAAACCTGAAGTTTTGGCCGGAAACCGTCCGGCTAACATCGGATAAGGAAAGCTATGCCCCATCTGAAAATTAGACGCGCGCGCACAGAACTAATGCTCGTGTTGCTATTGGCGGCACTGACGACACTATTGTTTGGGCTGACAGATCTGGATTTGCGCTTGGCGGCTTTGTTTTATCATCCGGAAAATCCCGGTGATGTCTGGCCGACCCAGCATTGGTGGCCCTGGAAGCTATTGTATGACTATGCTTTTCCGTTCACCTTGTGGGCCGGTCTGATAGCGTTGGCGGTTTATGTCCTGAGTCATTTTTATGCTTACACGCAACGTTTTCGCAGGAAGGCCTTATATATTCTGCTGGTCATTGCTTTAGGTCCGGGCCTGGTAGTTAATCTTATTGTTAAGGATCATTGGGGAAGACCCCGGCCGGTGCATGTCAGCCAGTTCGGTGGCGAGCATCAGTATGTACCACCAGCAAAATTCGGTCACACCCCGGACAAATCATTCGTCTGCGGCCATTGCTCGGTAGGCTATACATTTTTTGTATTGTATTTTCTGTCGCAAAACCACAAAGTCATTTATTTTCTGTTGACAATAGTGCTGGCTTGGACCTTGGGCTTTACCCGGATGACCTCGGGCGGGCATTTTGCGTCGGATATTTTGTGGTCCGGATATCTGGTGTTTTTGGTGGCCTATGCCTTGTATTACGGTTGGTATATTCGCATAAAACCGGATACGAAGATCACGTAATGACGGTGGCAATCAGGATTTGGGTGGATGCGGACGCCTGTCCCAATTTGATAAAAACGGTATTGTTTCGCGTCGCCCAAAAAAGACAGCTGGAATTGCTGCTGATCGCCAATCAAAGCATAGCCGCGCCGCCATCCCGCTATATCAAATCCATTCGCGTCAGCGGCGGTTTCGATGTGGCTGATGATTATATCGTCGAGCATCTGCGGGCTGGTGATGTGGCGATTACCGGCGATATTCCGCTGGCCGCAAAAATCATAGCCAAACAGGGTTTTGTGATTAACCCGCGCGGCGAAGCTTACACGGCGGAGAATATCGGCGAGAAACTGGCCATGCGCGATTTCATGGAGGGCTTGCGTGATAACGGTTTGGCAGTCGGTGGTGCCGCGGCTATGACGGCCAAAGATGTCCAAAATTTCGCCAACGCGCTAGATAGACTTCTGGTCGCCCGGCAAATATAACAAGCTGAGTTTTCAGGGTTAGCTTGATATAATGGCAAAGTTTTATTTACCTAAACACGAGAGATTTGCATGATTCAAGGTAGTATCGTTGCGCTGGTAACCCCGATGATGGAAGACGGTGCGGTGGATGAAGTCAGTCTGAAAAAGCTGGTCGAATTTCACATAGAGCAGGGGAGCGACGCATTGGTTGCGGTCGGCACGACGGGTGAATCGGCAACTCTCGACGAAGACGAACATTGTGCGGTCATCAAGTTTATCGTCGATTGTGTGGCGGGCCGGATACCGGTTATCGCTGGCACCGGTGCCAATTGCACCCGCGAGGCGATTCGTCTGACCCAAAAAGCTAAGGAAGTTGGGGCAGATGCCTGTTTGTTGGTCACACCTTATTACAACAAGCCGACTCAGGAAGGTTTGTATCTGCATTACAAAGCCATCGCCGAAGCAGTCGATATTCCGCAAATCCTGTACAACGTACCGGGGCGTACTGCCTGCGACTTGTTGCCGGAAACCGTGGGTAGACTCGCGAAAATCGACAACATCGTTGGCGTGAAAGAAGCGACCGGCAAGTTGGAAAGGGTTAAACAGATCCGGGATTTGACCGGCGACGATTTTGCGCTGTATACCGGCGACGACGCCACCAGCTGTGAATTTTGTTTGTTGGGTGGCAACGGCAGCATCACCGTAACCGGCAACGTGGCACCGAAACTGGTCCATGAAATGTTGGCAGCGGCGATGGCAGGTGATCGCGCGACTGCCGAGGCGATAGACGCCAAATTGACCGGTTTACATAGCAGTCTATTCATTCAATCCAATCCCATCCCCGTGAAATGGGCAGTAGCTGAAATGGGTTTGATGGGCCAAGGCATCCGTTTGCCTTTGACTTGGCTGACCGAGGACTGTTTCGCTACCGTACGTGCGGCGATGCATCAAGCCGGCGTTTTATAATCATGAAAACTCGCCTATACGGTCGTGTGGTGCTGGTCTCGGCGTTGCTGTTCAATGCCTCGTGCAGCACCATCAAGAGCTGGTTTCCGGATAAGGAAAGAGATTATCAATTTACTACCGAAATCCCCGAATTAGTCGTCCCGGATGATCTGAAAACCAAGACCTTGGCGACGCGTCCGGTAAGCAATGCTCCGGAACCTGCACCAGAGCCGGTGCGGCAGGAGCCTGTCCAATCTGCGGCAGTCGCGGATGCCGTCGAACCCGTACCCAGCAAGCCGGAGAAGACCGAAACAAAAGAGACTGTATCGGCAGCAGCTGGCTCCGGGCGTAGCGTGCAAGCAGCCGGCAGCAGTGGTGTCAGCAGTTTACAAATCGATCAATCGTCCACTCAAGCGTGGTGGATAGTCGGTAAAGCCTTGAGCCGGCAAAAATTGGAAGTGGTCGAACGGAATATGGATAAAGGCTATTTCTTCGTAAAATACGACCCTGACGCTATTAAGCCGGAAGACGGTTCCATTCTGGACGAAGTCACTTTTTTATTCGGCGACGATCCTAGCCAGGAACAAGAATACCGGGTAAGTCTGCATCAACTCGATGAACTGCTGACCGAAGTGACCGTGCAAGATAGTGACGGTAAGACCCTGTCAAATGCCGCTGCCACCTCCTTGCTCAGATTAATCACCGAAGGCATCAACCAGGATATACCCAGCAGCACCCCCGACAAGTCGGATGGCGCGGCCGATAGTGCAGCCGCCCCATAAAATCGCCGCATTGCTTGCGGTTTGGGGCTTACCGCGTTGTACGTTCGGAATGTCCCGTATTTATCTCTTTCAGCTATAAAAATCGACTCAAACACAGCCCATGTTGACCCTATCCGGAACCTCCGCTCTTTCCCGTTTTCGCATTGAAAAGCTGCTGACCGAACTACAGACAGTCGCCGGCAGCATTACTGCCGTTACTGCCCGGTTTCAGCATTTCATACAAATCGATGGGCAGCTATCCGCAGAGCAATCGGCGATGCTGGAACGCTTGCTCGATTACGGCCAAAGCGATGAAAACAGCGAAAATGCGGCGGTGGAAGGGAGCGGCGAATCGCCTGAATCCCCGTTTTTCTCCTTGTGGGTGGTGCCGCGTTTGGGCACTATTTCGCCTTGGTCCAGTAAGGCTTCGGAAATAGCCGAGCGTTGCGGCCTGTCGGCGGTAAAACGCATTGAGCGCGGTATCGAATATCGCTTTACCACTACCGATACTTTGAGCGATGCCGTTAAACACCAACTGGCGGCTTTACTGCACGATAGAATGATCCAACAAGTGGTTTACGATCAGGCTGAACTTGATTTGTTTGCCGAGTACGATCCCCAGCCCTTACAAACCGTGGCTATCATCGAGCAGGGCAGGGATGCGTTGGTTAAGGCCAACGCTGAATTAGGCATGGCCTTGTCTACCGATGAGATCGATTATTTGACCGAGAGCTTCATCAATTTAGGCCGTAACCCGACCGATGTGGAACTGATGATGTTCGCTCAGGCCAACTCTGAGCATTGCCGGCATAAAATTTTCAACGCCAGTTGGACGATAGACGGCGAAGAGCAAGCCAAGTCTTTGTTCGCGATGATCCGCAATACTCACACTCTAAACCCGCAAGGTGTGCTGTCGGCCTACAGCGACAACTCGTCGGTGTTGGAAGGCCCTACAGCCAAGGTGTTCATCCGCGATGCAGCTAATAACTACGCCTA
The DNA here is from genome assembly GCF_000515215.1 of Methylomonas sp. 11b. NCBI lineage: Bacteria > Pseudomonadati > Pseudomonadota > Gammaproteobacteria > Methylococcales > Methylococcaceae > Methylomonas > Methylomonas sp. 11b. The sequence continues at coordinate 992,589 of NZ_KI911557.1, read as the reverse complement.
CGGTTATGTAGAAGAACAGGCGCACATGTTGATGAAGGTGGAAACCCACAACCATCCGACTGCGATTTCCCCGCATCCCGGCGCAGCAACCGGTTCCGGCGGCGAGATTCGCGACGAAGGCGCCACCGGTCGCGGTTCGGCGACCAAGGCCGGCTTGACCGGTTTCAGCGTCTCGCATCTGAAAATCCCCGGCTTTTCTCAACCCTGGGAAGCGGATTACGGCAAGCCGGAGCGCATCGTCTCGGCGTTGGACATCATGCTGGAAGGGCCAATCGGCGGCGCGGCGTTCAATAACGAATTCGGCCGGCCCAATATCGCCGGTTATTTCCGCAGTTTCGAACAACCGGCTGAAACTGGCGAAGCGAACCAATATCGCGGCTACCATAAACCCATCATGATTGCCGGCGGCATGGGCAACATCCGGCCGATGCTGGTCGATAAGCAGGCGATTCCGGCAGGTTCCTTAATCATCATCCTGGGCGGTCCGGCCATGTTGATCGGCTTGGGCGGCGGCGCGGCCTCCTCGCAAACCTCCGGAGAAAGTGCGGCGGAACTGGATTTTGCCTCGGTGCAACGCGAAAACCCGGAAATGGAGCGCCGTTGCCAGGAAGTGATCAACCACTGTAATTCCTTGGGCGAAGATACGCCTATCGTCTCTATCCACGACATAGGCGCCGGCGGTTTGTCCAACGCGGTGCCGGAAATTATTCACGATTGTGATCGGGGCGGCCGTTTTGAATTGCGCAAGGTGCAGAACGCCGACAAGGGTATGTCGCCGATGCAAATCTGGTGCAACGAAGCCCAGGAACGCTATGTGGTGGCTATCAAACCTGAGTCGCTGGAACTGTTCGAATCTTTTTGCAAACGCGAACATTGTCTGTATGCGGTAATCGGCGAAGCGACTGATGCCGAGCATCTGACGCTGAGCGACGAATGGCTTGGGGGTAAACCGGTTGATCTGCCGATGTCGGTATTGTTCGGCAAGCCGCCGAAAATGCATAGAAACGTGCAGCGTTTGACCAAGAATTTGCCTGACTTGCAACTGGACAAAGTCGAATTGGCCGAAGCGGTGAAACGGATCTTGGCGTTTCCGGCCGTCGCGGACAAGAGCTTCTTGATTCACATCGGCGACCGCTCAGTGACCGGGCTCGTCGCTCGCGACCAGATGGTCGGTCCTTGGCAAGTGCCTGTAGCTGACGTCGCGGTCACGGCTTCCGGCTTTTATGCCCACACTGGCGAAGCGATGGCGATGGGCGAACGCACGCCATTGGCCTTAATTGACGGCCCGGCTTCCGGCCGTATGGCGATAGGTGAGGCTTTGACCAACTTGGCGGCGGCTCGCATAGGCAAGCTTAATGATGTCAAATTGTCCGCCAATTGGATGGCTGCTTGCGGCAGCCCCGGCGAAGACGCGGCGCTGTTTGATACCGTTAAGGCAGTAGGCATGGAATTGTGCCCGGAATTGGGCATTGCGATTCCGGTCGGCAAGGATTCGCTGTCTATGAAAAGCGTCTGGCATGACAAGACCATGACCTCGCCGCTGTCTTTGATTATCACCGCCTTCGCGCCGGTGCATGACGTTCGTTGTACACTCACTCCCGAGCTGAAAAATGCCGATAGCGTGTTGCTGTTGATCGATCTTGGCCGGGGCAAGAACCGTCTCGGTGGTTCGGTGCTGGCCCAAGTTTACAATCAGCTCGGCAACCAGGCACCGGATCTGGACGACGCCGGTTTGTTCAAGCGTTTCTTCGATACTATTCAAGCCTTGAACGAACAGGGGCTGATTCTGGCTTATCATGATCGGTCGGATGGCGGCTTGCTGGCGACGGTAGCCGAAATGCTGTTCGCCAGTCGTAAGGGCGTCGATCTGGATATTTCCGATTTGGGTAGCGATGTATTGGCGGCCTTGTTCAACGAAGAGTTGGGCGCAGTGCTGCAAGTGAAAACGGCGGAATTGGATCATGTCGCACGAATACTGGATCAGGCAGGACTCGACGAATTCACCCATATTGTCGGTAAATTAAGCTCTGATCAAAGGTTGCGTATCGTTCGGAACGGCGACGAAATCTACAGTGCTGAGCGTGCGGCATTGCAACAAACCTGGTCGGAAGTCAGCTTTAGGATGCAGGCCTTGCGCGACAATCCGGATTGTGCCCAGCAACAATTCGAGCGTATCGCCGACGACAACGACCCAGGCTTGTCGGCTCAGTTGACTTACGATATCAACGACAATGTCGCTGCGAGATTCGCGGATGCGGTCCGACCCAAAGTCGCGATTTTGCGGGAGCAAGGTGTCAACGGCCATGTGGAAATGGCGGCGGCCTTCGATAGAGCTGGTTTCGCGGCAATTGACGTACATATGACCGACATCATCGGCGGCCGTGTGTCGCTGGCGGATTTTACCGGTCTGGTGGCTTGTGGCGGTTTTTCGTATGGTGACGTGCTCGGTGCGGGCGGCGGCTGGGCCAAATCGATTTTATTCAACCCGAAAGCGCGTGATGAATTTGCCGCGTTTTTTGCGCGTCCCGATACGTTTGGTTTGGGTGTTTGCAACGGTTGTCAGATGATGTCCGGCCTGAAGGAGATTATTCCTGGCGCTGAACACTGGCCGCAGTTCAAACGCAATCTATCTGAACAATTCGAGGCGCGGGTAGCGTTGGTCAAAGTGCAGGCTTCACCGTCGATCTTTTTTCAAGGCATGGCTGGCTCTATGCTGCCGGTCGTGGTGGCGCATGGGGAAGGCCGCGCCGAGTTCGATTCCCAAAACCCTGCCGGAGCCGAAGTTGCGATCAGTTATGTCGATAACTACGGCAATGAAACCGAAGCCTTTCCGGCCAACCCGAACGGCTCGCCGCTTGGCATTACCGGTTTAACCACCGCCGACGGTCGTTTTACCATCATGATGCCGCATCCGGAGCGTTGCTTCAGAGCGATACAAAACTCCTGGCATCCGGCTGAGTGGCTGGAAGAGGGGGCGTGGTTGCGGATGTTCAGAAATGCCCGGGTTTGGGTAGGCTGAGTCAAGGCCGAGGCTTTCGTTTGCTTAAATATGAATCCTTTAGCGTCGAGTTGGTGTACGACATATCCTGAGCCCTCTATGTTTAAAGGGCTGCACTTTGCAGTTCTTACGGCCAGGAAATAAATAAGAATTTTTCCTATAGCTGTGTGGGAAGCTAGGCTGGATAATAGAGGGTTTTCAACGCACTCCGCATTATGAGCCTTCGCTACCAGATTATCTGTCGCATCCTGCTGTCTTCGGTTTGTATTTTGGTATTGGGCGGGGCGATTGCGGTCTGGCAAGCGCGCCAGGCGGTCGAGAAGGAGGTCGATGCCTCGATTCATCTGGCCTTGCAACTGATTACCTTGGGCATTGCCGATACCCCAGTATTTCAACAAAGCGACGATTTATCCCGCTTCAGCGCGTTGCGGCAAACGCGGCATTTGAGTATCCAATTGCAAAAGCCGGATGGACAACTGATCCATTTCGCTGGCGAAAATCAACCGACCAATCCCGAAGAAATGCCTCCTAGCTGGTTTATCCGCTTGGTAAAGGGCGATTATCCCAAGGTAGAGCACCAGTTGAATATGCAGGACGGCAAGTTGTTGACTCTGATCATTCAGGCTCAGCCGCTCGATGAAATCACCGAAGTCTGGCAGGAAAGCGTGGCGTTTTTTGCGTCGATTTCCTTGTTAACGATGTTGACTTTTCTAGCGGTCAATCTGGTCTTTAATAAGTCTTTGAAATCGATTGCGGTCATCGTCGATGCCTTGCGCCTGATCGAAACCGGTCAATATCGCCAACAATTGCCGCCATTTTCCACACAGGAATTCGATGATATTGCCAACGCAATCAATCATATGACGGTGGAGCTTGAGAAAACCCGCCAGGAAAACCGGGCCTTGACGCAGCATTCGTTGGCGATTCAGGAAGAAGAACGCCAACGCCTGTCTCAGGAATTGCATGACGAGTTCGGCCAATCCCTGACGGCTATTAAAGTGATGGCGGTAACCGCGGCACATCGCAAAGCCGACGCCGCTAAAATAACCACAACAATCTCGGAAATTTGCGATCATTTAATGACCGTGGTGCGTTCGATGATGCAGCAATTGCATCCTTTGGTTTTGACCGAGTTGGGATTGAAGGCCACCTTGGAAGAGATGGTTAATCATTGGTCGGAACGTAATGCCGACCTGCGGCTGACGATTCGCTGTAGCGACGCCGTGGACGGTTTGGATAAAAATCTAACCATTCAGGTATTTCGGGTGATTCAGGAGTGTTTGACCAATGTCGTGCGCCATGCACAAGCGCATAGCGTGACTATCGACTTGGAAAAGCTCGATCTACCGCAGGCCTGTTTACAGCTTAAAGTGCAGGATGACGGGCGAGGTTGTGATTTGCAGACTACCAGTCAAGGCTTTGGTTTACTGGGTATTAAAGAACGCATCAAGTCGCTGGATGGCGAGTTGCAGGTGCTGTCTCGTCCTGGCTCAGGTATGTTGGTTAATGCACGAATCCCGCTCGTATGAATAACAAGATAAAAATCGTGTTGGTGGACGACCACTTGGTGGTGCGGGCTGGCTTTAAAATGCTGTTGGCGGCGGGGGATAGTGTCGAAGTAATAGGCGAAGCCGAGCGTGGTGAGCAGGCTATTCAACTTTATCAAGAATTGCAGCCCGATATGTTGGTGATGGATTTGTCCATGCCGGGGATTGGTGGCTTGGAAACTATTCGGCGGATCATTCAGCGCGACCGCGAGGCGAGAATTTTAGTTTTTAGCGTGCATCACGAACAAGTGTATGTCAGCCGGGCCTTGGCAGCGGGCGCGCAGGGTTATATCACCAAAAATAGCGCTCCCGGTATTCTTGCCGAAGCGATAGCGGCAATTATGTCCGGTCAGCAGTATGTCGAGCGCGGTTTGGTCAAGGGCGGCGGTGAAGAACGCCAGCACACCGGTTATCACGCGATAATCGCCGGTTTCTCTGCGCGCGAGTTCGATGTATTTAGTTTGCTTGCCCAAGGGTTGACGGTGCATAAGATCGCCGATCAACTGTGTTTGGGTCATAAAACCGTGGCGAACTACGCCACGCAAATCAAGAAAAAGCTCCAGGTGGACACTACCACCGAGCTTGCTCACATTGCGGTCAATTTGGGGATGACGGCGCGCTGATACTCGGTTTTAGGGTGCGGTGGACTCTATGAGGCGGGGGGTTAAATAGCGAGACTGGTATGGCAATCGTTCAGGCAAATAAATTCGTCTGAACGATTATTGAAAATTATGTTTTTTAATCCAGAAGGCCGTCGAGTTCAGATTTAGCCGCTAGAACATCCGGCAGTTTTTCCTTAAGGAGTTGCTCCGATAGGCCTAAAAGTGCGGTTAATTGATTGGGTAACGAGGCTAAAATCTGATTTTCATCCAAACCCTGATCTTGGTAATCGCTGATTGCATGGGCGAGGAAAACTGTGCAAGCTAACTTGTTAGGCGTCTCCGCGGCCAAAGGTTCCGCCGATTGCTCGATGGTTTCGACTAATTCGTCGGCAAATTTCCAGCGACGGCAAAGTTCCGCGCAGACCGCCGGGCTGGTGTAGCCCAAGCGCCTCTTCTCAATTTCCAGTCTAACGTTGCCGTTTTTCACATGCTGATCAATTTCGTTGGCTTCGCGGGGGCTGCCAATGTGAATCAGTAGGTTGCCCAGATTGCTGATTAGCCCGGCTGTATAGGCGATGTCGGCCGCCAGACCCGCTTGGGCCGCGAACCATTTTGCATAACCTGCTGTGCGAAAACTATTCCGCCAGCTTTGTTTGACATCGAAATTATCCAATTGCGGTACCACACCGACAATCCCGGATGCGATCACCAATGTTTTCAGCTGGTTCATGCCCAGTAAGGTGATGGCTTCATCTATAGAGCCAATTTTACGGGATAAACCAAAATGCGCGGAGTTGACCAAACGCAGGATTTTTAAAACAATCACCTGCTCTTTTTCCACGTTTTTGGCTATGTCGAGCATATCCGCGTTGGGATTGTTTAGCTGATTGATGAGGGATCTTACGACTTCGGGTACTTGCGGAATTTTGTGGATCTGGTCGAACAGTTGGTTCATTTTTGTGGGCATGTCTTCATCCTTAAGCTACGAAACTGTAATTATTCTTAGTGAATTATAGCCAGCCTCGGCGAACAAACCTTATAAATTTAAACCGGTTCAGGGCCCGGCGCCGCCTGAATGCAGGTTACGCCGGGCCAAACGGATAGCGGTTTAGCTAGGTCTTAAAGTTCCCAACCATGGAGCGCAACTGATTCGCCAGGTCAAGTAACTCGTGGCAGGCATCCGCAGTGTTTTTCGCGCCGATCGAAGTCTCTTCGGATACCCGGCTGATATTGCTGATGTTACGATTGATTTCCTCGGCAACTGCGGTTTGTTCCTCGGCAGCGCTGGCTATCTGGTTATTCATATCGTTAATGGTATCGATACGTTCACTAATAGTGGTTATCGAACCACCGGCGGATGCGGCTTGCTCTACGCTGGAGTTTGCGCGGCTTCTACCGTTTTCCATTACTGCCACGGCCTGTTTCGCACGGTCCTGCAAGCGTTCTATAGTCTTTTGGATTTCCAAAGTGGAGTTTTGGGTACGGCTGGCCAGGGTTCTGACTTCATCCGCTACTACCGCAAAGCCTCGACCTTGCTCGCCAGCTCTGGCTGCTTCTATGGCGGCGTTCAATGCCAGCAAATTGGTTTGTTCGGCAATGCCTTGAATGACTCCCAATACCTCACCGATGCTGTTACTGTCGTTTTCCAGCTCGTGTATCACATTGGCGGCATTTTCCACTTCAGATGCCAAGCTGTTAATACCATGCACGGCATCTTTCACGATGTTTTTGCCCGAAGACGCTTCGCGGTCGGCGATTTCCGCTGCTTCCGATGCTCTAACGGCATTTTTGGCGACTTCTTGCACCGTCGACGTCATTTGCTTCATCGCATTGGCCACCAATGTGGTTTCGTGCAATTGCCGCTCGACACCGGCTTGAGTCGATTGGGTGATATTGGCAAGCTTGTGAGAAGAGCTGGCCAGTTTTTCGCTGGTGGAACTGATCTGGTCGATGGTTTTGGCTATTTTGCGCACGAAGGTATTAAAACTCGATGCGATCCAGGCAAACTCCGATTTGCCGCTCGCATCCAGACGAGCCCGCAGGTCGCCCTCGCCACTGCCTATGTCTTGCAGCTTCAAAGCCAATGCCGTCAGCGGACCGATGATGATTTTGCTCATCGTGAAGTAGCCGGTAAAGCCAATGATGATCAGTGTTATGCACAAGAAGCCGATAGCGTAAAAGGTATTAGTCTTCAGCTCGGCAAGGGCTACGCTGAATGGGGTGACGATTTCGAATGCGCCATGTAAGTCGCCGGCGTGGCGATTTTCCATCGGATATCCCAGTAAATCTTGGCCCTTCTCGTTATTCCAGAGAGTTTGCGAGGTCTTGGGGTCGCCATGACATATTTCGCATTGCTTGACTAATTTGACGGGGCGTAAGTAGCGGACTTCCTGTTTTTCTTCGTCTACGAAGCTATAGTCTTGGGCGGAAGGGTTGCTTCTGAAAAACTCCAGCGCTTGACGTTCGATGTCATCGGCGGCGTTTCGGGGATTTCTGGGGTTAAGAGACGGCGCTTTGAAACGAAAGCCATGCTCTTTGGCTTCCGCTTCGATGACGTCCCAAGCATTGGCTGTCGGCACGGTGGCGACCACCAGTTCTCTGGCTTTTGAGCTACCTTTTTGTTCGACCAATTGCATGAGTTGCTCAGGCGTGTAGATGCCTGCTTCCCATTTTTTTACGACATTGTCGCGGATTGATTCGGACAAAGTGAGTAGTTGCCGCGAGGCTTTGATTTCCCGGTCAATCAGCTTTTGTTTCTCAAAGCTTGAGTAAACAACCAAAATCGCTATGCCTAAAAGTGTTAGCACCGACATGGTTATAGAAACCACCTTTACCCCTACAGAATGCCAGTTCATCATCAACATTCGAAACTCCCCTAAAATACGCTTTAAATTTCTTGTATTAACTGTCTTTCCAGTACCGTCCTGAAGACATGCCAACCGAGTATAGCTTACAATTTAGCGTCATCTATTCTAAAAACTTAACAACTATGCGGAAAATCAAGGTTTTGTTTGTGTGTATGGGTAACATCTGTAGATCGCCCACCGCGGAAGGCGTTTTCTCTCATTTGGTGACTACAAGAAACCTGGGGGAACGCTTTCAAATAGATTCCGCGGGTACCCACGCCTACCACATTGGCGACGCGCCCGATCTGCGTGCGCAAAAAGCCGCTCGAGACAGAGGGGTTGAATTGAAGCATCTGCGGGCGCGCAAAGTTGTATCCGCAGATTTTGAAGCGTTCGATCACATACTGGTCATGGACGACGAAAATCACGCCATATTGAAAGAAGCCTGTCCGATTGATTTGAGCCATAAGATTCGGCATTTTCTCGATTATGCGCCGCACTTGAATCAACGCGAAGTGCCAGACCCTTACTACGGTGGTAGTTATGGTTTCGAGCGGGTACTGGATATGGTCGAAGAGGCATCGGCGGGATTTTTGCAAGCATTGCAACAAACTGGCGAGCTGTGATTAACGGGATAGGAAAAAGCTTATGGCAATAATGTCGAACACCGTCAGTTACCTGGATCGCGACACGGTGCTGGAAGGTTTTTTTGCTTATGACGATGCAATTATTGGGCAGAGACCGGTGGTGCTGATCCATCATGCTTGGGGCGGACGAGACCAGTTTGTGGCCGATAAGGCTCTCAAATTGGCGGAACTGGGTTATTTGGCGTTCGCTACGGATATGTACGGCAAAGGCGTCCTGGGGAAGACGCCGGAACAAAACGCCGCATTGATGCAACCCTTCATACAAGATCGGGGGAAATTGCAACAGCGCTTACGGGCGGCGCTATCCACTGTCAAACTAATGCCATGGGCCGACAACGCTAGGATTGCGGCGATAGGTTTTTGTTTTGGCGGTTTGTGTGCGCTGGATTTGGCGCGGATCGGCGTGGATATTCGCGGGGTTGTGTCGTTTCATGGCTTGCTCGGTGCGCCTGAAAATATCCCGAACCCCCAAATCAAGGCTAAGGTACTGGTGTTGCATGGCTATGATGACCCCATGGCCTCCGCTGAGCAAGTACTTGCCTTGCAAGACGAATTAACTAAGGCAGGTGCGGACTGGCAGTTGCATAGTTACGGCCACACGATGCACGCGTTTACCAACCCTGTGGCTAATAATCCCGATTTTGGTACAGTTTATCAGCCGATTGCTGATCGCCGGTCTTGGCAAGCGATGCAAAACTTTTTGACCGAGATTTTTGCCTGACGGCAGAGGGTGGCGTTTGCTATAATCGACGGCTTTATAAACCTGTTAGCCATGCGTAAATGGAATTGATGCTTCAGGCTAACCCGTCGATCGATAAGCTTTCGACTGCACTGGAACCACGGACCCATGTCAGACTTCGCTAAAGAAATTATCCCCGTCAATCTCGAAGACGAGATGAAACAATCCTACCTCGATTATGCCATGAGCGTCATCGTCGGCAGGGCACTTCCCGATGTCAGAGACGGCCTCAAGCCGGTGCACCGTCGCGTGCTTTATGCGATGAACGAACTAGGGAACGATTGGAACAAACCCTATAAAAAATCCGCGCGTATCGTCGGTGACGTGATCGGTAAATACCACCCGCATGGCGATACAGCCGTTTACGACACCATGGTCCGCATGGCTCAGCCGTTTTCTTTGCGGTACATGTTAATTGACGGTCAAGGTAACTTTGGTTCTGTGGACGGTGATTCGCCGGCGGCGATGCGGTATACCGAAGTGCGGATGTCGAAAATTGCCCATGAATTACTCGCTGACCTGGACAAGGAAACCGTGGATTTCGTCGCCAACTACGACGAATCGGAATCCGAACCTACCGTTATGCCCACCCGAGTGCCAACCTTGTTGGTCAATGGCTCGTCGGGTATCGCGGTTGGCATGGCGACCAATATTCCGCCGCATAATCTCAGCGAGATTATCAGCGCTTGTTTGGCCTTGATCGAAAATCCCGATCTGACTATTCCGGAATTGATGCAAATCGTGCCGGGACCGGATTTTCCAACCGCCGGTATTATCAATGGCGCCTCCGGTATTTTTGAAGCGTATGCCACGGGCCGTGGCCGTATTTACCTGCGCGGCCGCAGCCATTTTGAAGACATAGGCGATAGCGGCCGCCAAGCCATTATCACCACTGAGCTACCTTACCAGGTCAACAAAGCCCGCTTGTTGGAAAAAATCGCCGAATTGGTCAAAGAAGGCAAGCTAGACGGTATCTCGGGCCTGCGCGACGAGTCAGACAAGGATGGTATGCGCATGGTCATCGAATTGCGCCGCGGCGAGGTGCCGGACGTGGTGCTGAATAATCTGTACAAACAAACCCAGATGCAGACCGTGTTTGGTATCAACATGGTGGCGCTATACGACGGTCGCCCGCACCTGATGGGTCTGAAAGAGATTCTCGCCGCATTCGTCGATCACCGTCGCGAGATAGTCACCCGTAGAACGATTTACAACTTGCGGAAGGCGCGGGAGCGGGCGCATATCCTCGAAGGTTTGGCGGTAGCCTTAGCTAACATCGACGAAATGATCGAGTTGATCAAATCTTCGCCGAATCCGCAAGAAGCTAAAGTGGGTTTGCTGGCGCAGACCTGGAAAGCCGGCTTGGTGGCTGCATTGCTGGATAGAGCCGACGCCGACCGTTCGAGGCCCGATGATTTATCCGTTGAGTTTGGTTTGGCGGATGGTGCGTATCGTTTGTCGGAAGCCCAGGCCCAAGCAATCCTGGATTTGCGTTTGCATCGTTTGACCGGTTTGGAACAAGAAAAAATCGTCAACGAATACAAGCAATTGCTAGAGCTGATCGACGAATATCTGCATATTCTCGGCAACGATGTGCGCTTGATGGAAGTGATCCGCGAAGAGCTGGAAGAAATCAAAACCCAATACGGCGATGCCCGCCGCACCGAAATCGTCCAGGATTACTCCAATCTATCCGCTGAAGATCTCATCACCGAAGAAGATATGGTGGTGACGATGTCGCACGAAGGTTACGTGAAAACCCAGCCGCTCAGCGATTACAAAGCCCAGCGTCGCGGTGGTCGCGGTAAGTCGGCGACGGCGACGAAGGAAAATGATTTCGTTGAAAAACTGATCATCGCCAATACCCACGATACGATTTTATGTTTCTCGTCAGCGGGTAAAGTCTATTGGTTACGGGTGTTTAATTTGCCGGTCGCCAGTCGGGCATCGCGCGGTAAGCCTTTCGTGAATTTGTTGCCGTTGGAAGAAGGCGAGAAAATCAATGCAATGTTGCCGGTCCGTGAATACAGTGCCGACAAATACATTTTTATGGCAACGTCTTCAGGTACCGTGAAAAAAACCCCGTTGCCTGAATTCGAACGTCAACGCAGCAACGGTAAAATCGCGATAGATTTAAACGAGAATGATACGTTGGTGGGCGTAGCGATTACCGACGGTCAGCAAAACGTATTGTTGTTCAGCAGCGACGGCAAAGCGGTCTGTTTCAACGAAACCGATGTGCGCTCGATGGGCAGAACCGCTACCGGGGTGCGTGGCATTCGCTTGCAAGAAGGTCAAAAAGTCATTTCGCTGATTATCGCCAGCGAAGGCACGGTGTTGAATATCACCGAAAACGGTTACGGCAAACGGACCAAGCTCGAAGAATTTACCCAGCATAGACGTGGCGGTCAGGGTTTGATAGCGATTCAAACCTCTGAGCGTAACGGCGCAGTGGTCGGTGCGGTATTGGTCAACGATACCGACGAAATTATGCTGATTACCGATGGCGGCATTTTAGTACGCACGCGGGTGAAGGAAATTTCCGTGGTCGGCAGAAACACCCAAGGCGTCACGGTGATTCGTCTGGATAAGGGCGAAAGAGTCGTCGGCGTGGATCGCATTGATGGTCTGGGCGATGAAGACGATGACGCCGAAGGCGATATTGACGAAACCGATGTTCCAGCAGATAGCGCCGAACAAGGCGGAGAAGAGGAATAAGCATGGCAAGGATTTACAACTTTAGCGCCGGCCCGTCGATGTTGCCGGAATCGGTGTTGTTGCAAGCTCAACAAGAGATGTTGGATTGGCAAGATAGCGGCATGTCGGTGATGGAAATGAGTCATCGTGGTAAGCATTTCATGGCCATAGCCGAAGCGATGAAAAACGATCTGATCGAACTGCTCGGCATTCCTGCTAATTACAAGGTACTGTTCCTGCAAGGTGGCGCCAGCGCGCAATTCGCGATGATTCCGCAGAATATTCTCAACGGTAAAACCAAGGCCGGTTATGCGAATACCGGCGCATGGTCGACTAGTGCAATCAAGGAAGCAGGTAAATATTGCGAAGTACAGCTTGCGGCTACCTCGGAAGCGGAAAAATTCACCACTATTCCAGCGTTCGATACCTGGAATATCGATAAAGACGCTGCTTATCTGCACTACACCTCTAACGAAACCATCCACGGCGTAGAATTTTCCGAAGTGCCTGATGCCGGCGATTTACCGTTGGTGTGCGATATGTCCTCGAATATCTTGTCGCGTCCGGTCGATGTTAGCCGCTACGGTATTATTTATGCCGGTACGCAGAAAAACATGGGGCCGTCCGGTGTGACCGTGGTTATCGTTCGGGACGATTTGGTTGGCTTGGCACCGAAAACCGTGCCGGCAGTGTTCGACTACCAGCAACAGGCAAAAGCCGACTCCATGTTGAATACGCCTGCCACCTATAACTGGTATCTGTTGGGATTGGTGCTGCAATGGCTGAAACAGCAAGGCGGTATCGCAGCCATCGAGCAGCAAAATATTCGTAAAGCCGGCAAGCTATACCAGGCTATCGATGAATCCAGCCTTTATAGCAATCCGGTGGTGAAAGACTACCGCTCCAGAATGAACGTGCCTTTCGTGTTGGCGGATGCGGCGCTGGACAAAGAATTTTTGGCGTTGGCCGAGAAAAACGGCCTTAGTACGCTTGCTGGTCACCGCTCGGTCGGGGGCATGCGTGCGAGTATTTACAACGCCATGCCGGAAGCCGGGGTCGATGCCTTGATCGATTTCATGGCCGAGTTCGAACGTACTCACTAAACAATCCAAAAATGACGGCGATTATTCCTTTATCGGAGCTGCGCGAACGTATCGACGCGATTGATCAGCAAATATTGCAGTTGATCAATCGACGAGCGGAGTGTGCTATTGAAGTAGCCAGAACCAAAATGGCAGAAGGTGAAACCGGTAGTTTTTATCGTGCTGATCGCGAAGCTCAAGTGTTGCGTAAAATCAAAGAGCTGAATCCAGGCCCGTTGAGTGATGATGCGTCTGTGCATCTATTCCGGGAATTGATGTCGGCTTGTTTGGCCTTGGAAAAGCCCTTGGAAGTGGCGTTTTTAGGGCCGGTCGGTACGTTTACTCAGCAAGCAACTTTCAAACACTTTGGCCACGCCGTCAAAGGCATCCCGGCCGCTACGATTCCGGAGATTTTTCTGGCTGTGGAAACCGGTCATTGCCAATTCGGCGTGGTGCCGGTGGAAAATTCCACCGAAGGCGTGATTGCGCATACGCTGGATCGCTTCATGACCACCTCACTGCAAATTTGCGGTGAAGTCGAAATTCGGGTGCATCAAAATCTGCTCGGCAAAATGGATACGTTGGCGGCGATTAACGAAGTTTATTCGCATCAGCAATCTCTGGCGCAATGTCGGCAATGGTTAAATAGCTATTTGCCTGGTGTGCCTTGCACGGCGGTCAGCAGTAATGCCGAAGCCGCCAGACTAGCGTCTTTGGACCACAATAAAGCCGCGATAGCCGGCTTGATGGCGGCCGAATTGTATGAGTTGAACATCATCGAACAGCATATCGAGGATGAATCCAACAATACCACGCGCTTTATCGTCATCGGTAAGCAGCAGCCGGCATCCACCGGGCTCGATAAAACCTCCATTTTGGTATCTACCGGCAATCAGGCTGGCGCGCTACATAAAATTCTGGGGCCGTTTGCCGAATACGGCATCAGCATGGCGCACATAGAGTCCCGGCCATCGCGGCAGGGCTTGTGGGAATACGTGTTTTTTATTGATATTGATGGTCATCGAGATGATCCTGATGTTGCCAAAGCCCTGGAAACCCTGCAAAACAACGTCAAAATGTTGAAAATCCTCGGCTCTTATCCAAAAGCCGTCATTTAAATCTTAGGTCGATGAACAAATTTTTAGAACTTGCTACTGCCGGCGTTCAACAGCTGGTGCCTTACGTGCCTGGCAAACCGGTTGAAGAATTGCAACGCGAGCTGGGTATAGCAGAAGTCATTAAGTTGGCGTCCAATGAAAATCCCCTGGGCACCGGTGCGAAAGTTGCCGCCGCTATCCAAGCGACATTGCCCGAACTAACCCGTTATCCCGATGGCAGCGGTTTTGCGTTGAAAGCCGCACTATCTGCTAAATTAAGCGTGGCTCCCGAACAAATTACCTTGGGTAACGGTTCCAGCGAGATCCTGGAATTGGTGATGCGCACCTTCGTTACGCCGGAATTGGAAGTAGTGTTTTCCCAGCATGCGTTTGCGCTGTATCCGATACTGACGCAGGCCGTGGGGGCTAAGGCTAAAGTCGTGCCCGCCAAAAATTACGGCCACGATTTAACAGCGATGAGCCAACAAGTTGGTTCGCAAACACGTCTGGTGTTTATCGCCAATCCCAATAATCCGACCGGCACCTTGCTGGATAAAGATGAACTGGAAAGCTTCATCGCCAATTTGCCTGCTCATGTGCTGTGCGTTTTGGATGAGGCCTACTACGAGTTTGTTGATCCTGCCGTGCGAACCGAATCGTTGGATTGGCCGAATCGCTATCCAAATCTGATCATAGCCCGCACGTTCTCCAAGGCATATGGGTTGGCTGGTTTGCGTATCGGTTACGGGATTTCCTCCCCTGACATCGCCGATCTGTTGAACAGAGTGCGCCAGCCTTTCAATTGCAGCATGCTGGCCTTGGCTGCTGCCGAAGCCGCGCTCGGGGACATACACTACCTGAATGAGACCGTGGCTCTCAACAATGCGGGCATGGCGCAGTTGACTGACGCGTTCAAGGATTTGGATTTGCCCTGGATTCCTTCATCCGGCAATTTCGTTTCCGTGGATGTAAAACAGGCGGCTATGCCGATTTACGAGGCCTTGCTGCGCAAGGGTGTCATCGTGCGACCGGTAGCCAATTATGAAATGCCCCACCACCTGCGGGTCAGCATCGGCACCGAACGCGAAAACGCAATATTCATAAAATCATTGCGCGAGGTGTTGAGCGGTGTTTAACCGCCTGTGCATCATTGGCATAGGTTTGATCGGCGGTTCGATAGCCAGAGCCGCGCGCGCACAGGGTTTATGCAGTGAGGTTGTCGCCTATGGCCGCGAGAAAAATCTGCCGAATATGCAATTGGCCAAACAACTCGGCGTCATTGATGAGTTTTACACCGACATAGCTTCAGCGCTGGAAAATACCGATTGCGTAATCGTTGCCACGCCGGTCGGTAGCATGAAGGCTATTTTCGAACAAATTAAACCGCACTGGAACTCGAATGCTATTTATAGCGATGCCGGCAGCACTAAGGGCAGCGTGGTATCTGCGCTCGAAATGGTATTCGGCAGCGTACCGACGAATTTTGTGCCGGCGCATCCGATTGCCGGCGCGGAACGCAGCGGTGTTGATGCCTCGACCGTCGATTTGTTTGTCAATCGCCGCCTGATCCTGACGCCGCTAGAAAGCACCGATAAGCTGGCGCTGGCGAAAATCCATGCGTTTTGGGAAAAGATCGGCTCCAGCGTTTCGGTGATGTCGGTGGAACATCACGACACTGTGCTGGCCGCCACCAGCCATTTGCCGCATATTCTGGCTTTCGCCTTGGTCGGTTTGCTGGGGCGTAAGGACGAACAGCGCGAGATATTTAAATATGCCGCCGGCGGTTTCAGGGATTTCAGCCGCATCGCCTCCAGCGATCCGACCATGTGGCAAGACATCTGTCTGGCAAACAAGCAGGAAATCGTGCCCTTGATACGGCAGTTTCAAGCGGAATTAAGCAAAATTGAACAATTGCTGGTTGACGACCAATCCGCGCAATTGTTCGAAACCTTTACGTATGCCAGAAATGCCCGGCAGCGTTTTCTCGATCAACAAGAAGACTAAGAAGATTAACATGTCACAAACCATTACTTTTCAAGTGCAGCCGGGCGGTAGTTTGCGCGGCGAAATCCGTGTGCCTGGCGATAAATCCATGTCGCACCGTTCCATCATGCTGGGCTCGTTGGCGGAAGGCGTCACGCATGTCACCGGTTTTTTAAACGCGGAAGATGCAATTTCTACCTTGGAAGCGTTCCGGGCCATGGGCGTAAAAATCGAAGGGCCGGTTAATGGGGAAGTGACAATTCATGGCGTTGGCAAGCACGGCTTAAAAGCGCCGCAAGCGCCTTTGTATTTGGGTAATTCGGGTACCTCCATGCGATTGCTGAGTGGTTTGTTGGCTGGTCAGCCTTTCGATACGGTGTTGACTGGCGACAAGTCGCTGGAATCGCGGCCGATGAAACGGGTGACCGCGCCGTTGGCATTGATGGGGGCCGAGATTATTACCCAGGAAAACGGCACCGCGCCGCTGCATATCAAAGGTAAAGCCGGCAAATTACAAGGCATTCATTACGATATGCCGATTGCCAGCGCCCAGGTCAAATCCTGTTTGTTGCTTGCCGGCATGTATGCCGAAGGCGAAACCAGCGTCACCGAACCTGCACCAACCCGCGATCACACCGAGCGCATGTTGAACGGTTTCGGCTACCCGGTCACGCGCGAAGGCAGTACCGCGCGCATCACTAACCAAGGCAAGTTAACTGCGGCGCGTATTGATGTGCCCAGCGATATTTCCTCGGCGGCGTTTTTTCTGGTCGGCGCCAGTATAGCGCCTGATTCCGATGTGACCTTGCGTCACGTCGGTATTAATCCAACCCGTACCGGCATCATTGATATTTTGAGGTTGATGGGCGCCAACATTGAAGTGTTGAACGAAAGAGAAGTGGGTGGCGAACCGGTTGCCGATCTCAGGGTGCGTTCCAGCCAATTGAAAGGTATCAATATTCCAGAGCATTTGGTGCCGCTGGCGATCGATGAGTTTCCGGTATTGTTTGTGGCCGCTGCTTGCGCCGAAGGCCAAACTGTATTGACTGGTGCGGAGGAGTTGCGGGTTAAGGAATCAGACCGCATTCAAGTCATGGCGGATGGTTTACAGATTCTCGGTGTCGATGCGCAACCAACCAAAGACGGTATGGTAATCAATGGCGGCGGCCACATAGGCACTGGCGAAGTCGAATCTCATGGTGACCACCGAATTGCGATGTCGTTTTCGATTGCCGGCTTGCGTGCTTCCGGACCGATCACAATCAAGGATTGTGCGAATGTGAATACTTCGTTTCCGGAGTTCCGCGACTTGGCGACCAAACTAGGTTTGGCTCTGACGAGCTTTTAGCATGCAAGTACCGGTATTGACTATAGACGGCCCCAGCGGTGCCGGCAAAGGTACGGTTAGCCGTGCCGTTGCAAAACTTTTGGGGTGGAATTATCTGGATAGTGGCTCGATTTACCGCTCGTTGGCTGTAGCAGTCTTAAAATCCAGTGTCGAGTTATCGGACGTAACCGCTATTTGCCGAGTCGCTGAAGCTATGTCGTTAGAATTCGATTGTGGCGAACAGTTGATCGTTAAGCTTGATGGCGCCGATATTACTAGCCAACTTGGCTCCGAAACCACCGGTAATACTGCGTCCATCATTGCCGCGTACCCTGAGGTGAGGGCGGTGTTATTGCAAAAACAAAAGGATTTTCAAAGGCTTCCGGGCTTGGTTGCAGACGGCCGAGATATGGGCAGCGTTGTCTTTAAGGATGCCAAAATCAAGGTTTATTTAACCGCGAGCGCCGAGGAAAGGGCGCTTAGACGATATAAACAGTTGATTGAAAAGGGGATTGATGCTAACCTTCCCCAAATCACTCGGGAAATAGAAGAACGCGATTGTCGCGATCAGCAGCGAGCTACTGCTCCGCTCACCGTGCCGGAAGGCGCGCATTATATCGATTCATCCAGTTTGACTATTCAGCAAGTGATTGAGCAGGTAGTAAATTTAGTCAATTGAGGCTATTGGTGGTTATCGAATTCTTATCGGTGACTTTATTTTAATTCAGAGAAGAGAAAGCTTGCTTGAGTCTTAGCAAGTTTGGGAAAGAAGAGATGGGCGAAAGCTTTGCAGAGTTGTTTGAAGAGAGTTATGCCAAGACCGAAATGCGTCCTGGCGCAATGCTAATTGGTACCGTTGTTGATATCGAAAACGAATTTGTTATCGTCAGCACACAAGCCAAATCAGAAGGGGTCATTCCTAAATGGCAATTTCTGAATGCCGATGGCGACCTAGAGGTCAACGTAGGCGACGAAATTGAGGTTGCTCTCGATTTATTCGAAGATGGCCTGGGCGCCACTCTTCTTTCCCGTGATAAAGCCAAGAAAAGCAAAGCTTGGGCGGAACTGGAAAAAGCCTTTGAAACCCAAGAAACCATCGTCGGCCGTATCAACGGCAAAGTGCGTGGCGGTTTCACCGTTGCAGTCGGTGCATTACGCGCCTTCTTGCCAGGCTCTCTGGTTGACGTGCGTCCTATCCGCGATACCGCTTTCCTGGAAAATCGCGACCTGGAATTTAAAGTCATCAAAATCGATCAAAAACGCAACAACGTCGTGTTGTCACGTCGTGCGGTGGTCGAAAGCGAATACAGCGCAGAGCGCGAAGAATTGGTTAAAACGCTGCAAGACGGCGCGATTGTTACCGGTATCGTTAAAAACCTCACTGATTACGGTGCGTTTATCGACCTGGGCGGCGTTGACGGTCTGCTGCACATTACCGACATGGCATGGCGCCGCGTACGTCACCCATCCGAGTGCGTAGAAATCGGTCAGGAAGTTAAAGTTAAGGTCCTGAAATTCGATAAAGACAAAACTCGCGTATCGTTGGGCATGAAACAAATGGATGAAGATCCATGGCAAAACATTGCTCGTCGTTACCCAGCCGGCACTCGCGTGTTCGGTAAAGTTAACAACCTGACAGACTACGGTTGCTTCGTGGAAATCGAAGAAGGTGTTGAAGGCTTGGTGCACGTATCCGAAATGGACTGGACCAACAAAAACGTCAACCCATCCAAAGTTGTGCAATTGGGTGATGAAGTTGAAGTTATGGTTCTGGAAATCGACGAAGAACGTCGTCGTATTTCACTGGGCATGAAACAATGCCGTTCGAATCCATGGGACGAATTTGCCGCTACACATAACAAAGGCGACAAAATCTCCGGCAAAATCAAATCGATTACCGATTTCGGTATCTTCATCGGCCTGGACGGCGGTATTGACGGTTTGGTTCATATGTCCGACATTTCCTGGAACGAGAACGACGAAGAAGCCATCCGCAATTACAAAAAAGGCGATGAAGTCGAGACTGTGATTCTGGCTGTGGATTCCGAGCGCGAGCGTATTTCGCTGGGTATCAAACAGCTAGAGCAAGACCCTTTCCAAAACTATATTGCCGTGCATGAAAAAGGCAGCTTAGTCAAAGGCGTAATCAAAGAAATCGATGCTAAAGGTGCGATTGTGACTTTGGCAGATAACGTCGAAGGCTACTTGCGCGCTTCTGAAATTCAACGTGACCGCGTCGAAGATGCGCGTACCCTGTTGAAAGAGGGCGAAGAAATCGAAGCCAAATTTGTCGGTGTTGACAAAAAGACTAAATCTATTTCTTTGTCTATCAAAGCGAAAGATGTCGAAGAAGAGTCTAATGCCATTAAAGATTACTCGTCTCAAAATGCTGGCACAGCCACATTAGGCGATATCTTTAAACAAATGGACAAGTAGTAAAACCATCTCCAAGGGTGACATGACTGGGTCATGTCACCCTTTTTTGATTATTCAGGGCTGGATGTGACAAAATCAGAATTGATAGAGATGCTGGCACGAAAGCAGCCTCATCTCGCGCTTAAAGATGTTGAATTGGCAGTCAGATGCGTTGTTGACCACTTGAGCGATACTCTAGCAAGTGGCGATAGGATAGAAATTAGAGGTTTTGGCAGTTTTTCATTACACCATCGTTCAGCACGATTAGGACGTAATCCCAAAACCGGCGATTCAGTGTCCTTAACAGAAAAGCATGTGCCGCATTTTAAACCCGGAAAGGAATTGCGGGATATGGTTGATGCTTCCAGAGAAAAATTCAAAATCGTCGATTGACGGCGAATGCTGAATTCAAAATCCAACACAACCCACACAATATGTGAATGGTGCTTAACTTTAGATGATTTTCGAGTGGCGGCATTCGTCGCCACTTTATTGTCGTTGTCCCATTGCGAATTAGCCTTGCATACAACGGACCTAAGCAAAATTTGACCAGACAGATTTGCCAGTGAGCTTATTCGATCATTATTACAGCTATGATCCTGGCTATGGCTACGGTCTCGACGATTTGTTAAGCGTTCCGGCGCCGCAAGAGCCTGCCGATTTCAGTCGATTTTGGCGGGATAAATATCAAAAAGCCCTAACGGTCTCTCCGCAATTTTCTCTTAATTACCAATGCCAGCGCGGGGGCTACCGGGTCTATGACATAAGCTATCGGTCTACCGATGATTTTCATATTGCCGGCTGGCTGCTTGAGCCGGATGCGCAACCCATTACTCGGAGCATAGTGGTCGGCCATGGTTATGGCGGCAGAGAGCAACCCGATTTTCATCTCAACATACCGGGGGCAGCCTTACTTTTTCCTTGCTTTCGCGGCATATCTCGCAGCCGCTGCGAGCGCTTGCCGGAACAGCCGAATCAACATGTCGTGCAAGATATCGATGATCCTAATCATTACGTGATCGGCGGATGTGTAGAAGATCTCTGGCTGGCTGTAACCGTTCTGGCCGAACGTTATCCGGCAATCGCGGATAAGATCGGCTATATGGGCATTAGCTTTGGTGGCGGAATCGGAGCATTGGCCGCGCCATGGGACGCCAGAATCAAGAGAGTGCACTTAAATGTGCCCACCTTTGGCAACCAACCCTTGCGTTTAAGTTTGCCTACCAGCGGCAGTGCCGCGGCTTTGAAAGCCTATAGTCAATTTCACCATAATGTGTTTGACACATTAGCCTATTATGATGCCGCAGTTTCGGCGCGTTATGCATTGCAGCCCTTGCATGCCGCAGTCGCATTATTCGACCCGGTCGTAGCGCCACCCGGACAATTTGCGATTTACAATGCATGGGCCGCGGACAAACATTTGTTTATATTGGATGCGGGGCATTTTGATTATCCGCGCCAACATGATCAGGAGCGGCAGCTGATTGCGGAGCTGCAAAGTTTTTTCGGGGAATCGTCGCTTTAGATTATGAATCGCGAATATCACCACTGGTACAGCCCGCGCCTGGGTCGCGACATGGAGTTCCTGGTTTTCGGTCACGCAGGGGCCAAAGTACTGATTTTTCCGACTCGCGACGGCCGTTTTTACGAGTACGAGAACCTCGGCATCGTCGAACGGTTACGCAATAAAATTGAAGCGGGACACATACAACTGTACTGTGTTGACAGTATTGATCATGAAACTTTTTACTGTTTTTGGCGGCGGCCGAAAGACCGTATTCAGCGGCACATGTTTTTCGAAGACTACATATTGAACGAAATCATGCCGTTCATGGCCTTGAAGAATCCGCACCCCTGCGTCATTGCTCACGGCTGTAGTTTGGGCGGTTATCATGCGGCTAATATTGCTTTCCGCCATCCACATTTGTTTAAAAAATTAGTAGCCTTCTCCGGTCGATTCGATTTGACGCTGGAAGTGGAGTGTTTCAAAAACCTGTTCGACGGCTACTACGACGATCATGTTTATTTCCACACGCCAACGCACTTTCTACCAAACCTGAACTGCGAAGCGCAATTAAAGTATTTGCAGCAAATGGAAATTACTTTGGTGATCGGTAAGGAAGATCCGTTTTTGCAGAACAATCATGAGTTAAGTCACATATTAGCAGCCAAGGGTATTCCCCACGCCTTGTATGAATGGGAAGGTCGCGCGCATCAGGGTCACTACTGGCGCAGAATGGCCCCGCTGTATATCTGACAGAAACCAGTTCTGCTCGGGAAAAAAGCGTACTACTGCGCTGGTGTGTTCCCAGCGTCCAGTGATTGTTTTACATCAGGCGCTGGCGGAGCGATAGTTCGCCCTTGCATCAATTCATCTATCTGATGTTTGTCCAATGTTTCCCAGTCTAGTAAGGCTTGCGCCATATTGTGCAGAATATCGATATTTTCCTTCAGCAGGGTTTCGGCTCTAAGATAATTATTGTCGACAATTAACCTGATCTCCCGATCAATCAAGCGCGCCATGTGTTCCGACATGGGTTTGGCTTGCGGTCCCAAGTAGCTGCCTTCGTTATCGCCGTAGTCCAACGGCCCCAGGTTATCGGATAACCCCCATTTGGTAACCATGTTGCGGGCTAATTGAGTGGCGCGTTGGATGTCGTTGCTCGCCCCGGTGGTGACTTTATTCTTACCGTAAACCAGCGCTTCCGCGGCTCGGCCGCCGAACAAGCTGGAGATTTGCCCTTCCAATTTGTCCTTGCTGGCGCTGTATTCATCGCGCTCCGGCAAAAACATCGTGATGCCCAACGCACCGCCGCGAGGCATGATGCTGACTTTGTAAACCGGATCGTGCTCCGGTACCAAACGTCCGACAATGGCATGTCCGGCTTCGTGGTAGGCGGTCATCAACAGGTCTTCGCGGCTCATGATCATCGTCCGCTTTTCCGCGCCCATTATGGTTTTGTCGCGGGCTTTATCCAGGTCGTTCATCGTGATTTCCCGCTGATTATTGCGGGCGGCGAATAAGGCGCCTTCGTTGATCAGATTGGCCAGTTCGGCACCGGAAAATCCCGGCGTGCCGCGCGCCAGATCATTCAAATTGACGTCATCGGCTAAGGGTACCCGGCTGGAATGTACCCTGAGAATTTGCTCGCGGCCTTTAATGTCCGGCAGGCTGACTTGCACTTGCCGGTCGAACCGTCCGGGGCGCAGCAAGGCTTTATCCAATACATCGATGCGGTTGGTGGCGGCGATGACGATGATGCCTTCGTTGCCGCTAAAGCCGTCCATCTCCACCAGCAATTGATTCAGGGTTTGTTCGCGCTCTTCCGTGCCGCCCATATTGCCGGGGCTGCGTTGCCGGCCGACCGCATCGATTTCGTCGATAAAAATGATGCATGGCGCGTGTTTTTTGGCTTGCACGAATAAATCGCGCACTCTGGATGCGCCAACCCCGACAAACATTTCCACGAAGTCAGAACCCGAGATAGAGAAAAAAGGTACACCGGCTTCCCCGGCAATCGCCCGCGCCAGCAGTGTTTTACCGGTGCCGGGAGGGCCGACCATCAGCACGCCTCTGGGGATTTTACCGCCCAAGGCTTCGTATTTGCCCGGCGCTTTCAGAAAATCGACCAGTTCCGCGACGTCCTGCTTGGCTTCCTCGACGCCGGCAACGTCGTTAAAACGAACCTTTACCTGATTCTCCGTCATCAACTTAGCTCGGCTTTTACCGAAATTGTTTTGTGCGCCGGCACCCAGCAGTTGCTTACGCATGAAATAAATCAATACCCCAATCAGCAAAAAGGTCGGCGCCCAGGAGTAAAACACCTGCATGAATGTCGATTGGGTTAAAGGTCTTTGTACGACGATCTTTACACCGTTCTGCAATAGATCGTCTATCACCGTCACATCGCCGGGGCTATATGCGGTAAAACGCGTGCCGTTATGCCTCAGGCCATCAATGGCTCGGCCGTCGATCACCACTTCGGCTACCATTTTGCCGCGCACATCCTGGATGAAGTCGGAATAAGGAATATCGCCTTGCGATTTATAGGTGGCAGGGGCAGGATTAAAAATTACAAATGCTGCGATGGCGATGCCGGCCAATATGAACAACAAGAACAAAATTTTTTTCATGGTTGTGGCCTCTATGTTTTGCGGAGCGATTTTGGTTTGCATGCCAAAACCGCCCAGATTCAAGCTAAGAGATCATGATTCGTCGACAGCCAGCGCCAGATCGGCCAAATGCTGCAACGCTTCCCGGTAGGCGGTTTCAGAATCGGTTCTGATCGTGGCATGCGCCACTTTTCGGCCCTTGCGCGGGGTTTTATCGTACAGATGCAAATGCGCGTTGGGAATGTTTAGCAGTTGCGCGTCGTCGGCTAGGCCGCCGATAAAATTCACCATGCCGGCGTAACCGCGTGGCTTTGTCGAGCCTAACGGTAAATTCAGAATCGCCCGCAAGTGATTTTCGAATTGACTGGTTTCCGAGCCTTCTATCGTCCAGTGGCCGGAATTATGCACGCGCGGCGCGAATTCGTTGGCCAATAACTCACCATTCAGGTCAAATAATTCCAGCGCAATCACGCCAACATAATCCAGTTTTTCCAGCAATAAACTGACGTAGTTTTCGGCAATCGCTTGTTCGGGATCGTTAGTGCAACATTCGGCAACGCGCAAAATGCCGCCGCGATGTTGATTTTCAGACAAAGGGTAGTAGGCAATTTCGCCGGATGGACTGCGGGCGGCGATAATCGACACCTCGCGCTGAAACGGCACAAAGCCTTCGACGATGGAGGCGGCGCCCTGCATGCTGTACCAGGCTGATTCCAATTCCTCTGCCGATTTTATAACCACTTGGCCTTTGCCGTCATAGCCCATGCGCCGGCTTTTCAAAATAGCCGGATAGCCGATGTATGGCATGGCTTTTTGTAAATCGATCAGGCTATCGATAGCCGCGAACGGTGCGGTGCGAATGCCTAAGTCTTTAAAGAAATTCTTTTCCAGAAGGCGGTCTTGTGCAACGGCCAACGCGCCAGCAGGCGGATAAACTTTGGTGTGGCTGGATAGAAACTCGGCGACATGCGCAGGCACGTTTTCGAATTCGTAAGTGACGATGTCAGCTTTCTCGGCCAGTTCCGCCAATAAGTTCGGGTCGTCGTAAGCGCCTAACAGATGTTCGCTTAAACCGGCAGCACCGGCATTGGGATCGGGATCGAGGACGATGAATTTTAAGCCCAGCGGATAACCGGCCAACGCAATCATTCTGGCGAGCTGGCCGCCACCTAAAATGCCAATTTTCATCCGGTCACCAGTCTTGGGTCGGGGGTGGCGATTACGCTGTCGGTTTGTTGTTGACGATAAGTGTCGAGAGCAGGGCGGTATTGCGGATGTTTATTGCTGATAATCGCGGCTGCCAGCAATGCGGCGTTGATGGCGCCGGCCTTGCCGATGGCCAATGTGCCCACCGGAATGCCGGCCGGCATTTGCACGATGGATAATAAAGAATCCATGCCGTTCAAGGCTTTGGACTGTACCGGTACGCCCAAAACTGGCAATGCGGTCTTGGCGGCTGTCATGCCCGGCAAATGCGCGGCACCGCCGGCGCCAGCGATGATCACTTCCAAACCTTTGCCTTCCGCGCTCTCCGCATACCGAAACAACTTGTCGGGGGTGCGATGGGCCGAAACCACTTCGACTTCATGCGGAATATCAAGGTGTTCTAGGGTTTGCGCTGCATGTTGCATGGTTTCCCAATCCGAGGTGGAACCCATGATGATGCCTATCAATGCGGTCATGCAAAATCTCCGGTATCTGCGATAAATCAAAACGGGCCCGATTATCGCATAAATGGGGAGATTTTCTCTGTAGGCAAATTGCGAACTATGCCGGGCTTAATGATAAGATAGCGCCCCTCGTAACGTGTCGGCCTAAGGACGGATGAATGGAAAACTCGCAACACGCTTCGCTGCAAGCCAGTGAGTTATCGTGTTTTCGCGATGAGCGCTTGTTGTTTTCCGATTTGAGTTTTGAATTGCATCCTGGTGAAGTGTTGTTACTGGAAGGTGCCAACGGCAGTGGTAAGACCTCGCTGTTGCGGATTCTGTGCGGATTTAGAGAAGCCGATGCCGGCGAGATTTATTGGTACGGTAGCAAAATTTCAGATAGTAATTATTACAACGACATGGCTTATGTCGGTCATGCCGACGGCACTAAAAAGGAATTGACCGTGTTGGAAAACCTGAAGTTTGCGTTGGCGTTAGGTAGCGTCGGCAAATACAGTATTGATCAGGCCTTGGACAAAGTACAACTCGCGGGATTCGACGATAACCCCGTGCATACCTTGTCGGCTGGCCAAAAGCGTCGCTTATCGTTGGCGCGCTTGTTGATTACGCATAACTTGCTGTGGATACTTGACGAACCGTTCACCTCGCTGGATAGGCAAGGTATTAAATTGATAGAGTCGCTGATGGCCGAGCATATTGCCCAAGGCGGCATGGCGGTGTTGACCTCTCATCACGATCTGAGTATGGCCAATCTAAATTTGAAGCGCATTCATCTGCAAGCATGCCAATAATTGGGGCATTTTGGGCGATCATTCGCCGGGATTTGTTATTGGCGTTTCGACGCCGCGCGGAAATGGCTAATCCGCTATTTTTTTTCGTGTTGGTGGTGACCTTATTTCCGCTAGCAGTGGGAGCACAGCCCAATCTGCTGCGCACAATGGCGCCGGGTGTGATTTGGGTTTCCGCGTTATTGGCGGCTTTGTTATCCTTAGACGGTTTGTTCCGCAGCGATTTTGACGATGGCTCGCTGGAGCAAATGCTGCTTAGCCCGCATGCTTTATCAATATTGGTGTTGGGCAAAATTATCGCCCATTGGCTGGTCACCGGCCTGCCTTTGTTGTTGGTGGCGCCATTGCTGGCGGTGTTTTTGGGCTTACCCGAGCAAGCCATGGGAACTTTATGGCTGACGCTGATCTTAGCTACGCCGCTCCTGAGCCTAATCGGCGCCATCGGTGTGGCGTTGACAGTGGGTTTGCGCCGGGGCGGCATGTTGCTTTCCTTGTTGGTGTTACCGCTGTATGTGCCGGTGTTGATCTTCGCCAGCGGTGCTGTCGATAGGGCCGCCAGTGGTTTGCCGGTCGACGCCCAACTGAATATTTTATTGGCTATGTTGCTGTCGGCACTGGTGTTAGTGCCGTTGCCAACCGCCGCCGCGTTAAAAATGAGTGTTAATTGATGTCTTGGATCCCTGCGCCGGTTAGCCGGTTTTTTCATCGTACTTCCTCGCCACCGTATTTTTATGCGTTGGCGGATCGTTTCATCCCTTGGCTGACGGTTATTTTTATAGTGCTGCTCGGTGCTGGTCTTTATGGTGGCCTATATCTTGCCCCTACCGATTATCAGCAGGGAGATAGTTACAGGATTATTTATATCCATGTGCCGGCGGCCTGGATGTCCTTGTTTATTTACGTGCTGATGGCGGTAATGGGCGGGATCGCTTTGATCTGGCGCATGAAACTGGCAGAGGTGATGCTGATCAGTAGTGCGCCGATTGGCGCCGGCTTTACCTTTGTGGCCTTGGTGACCGGTTCCTTGTGGGGCAAACCGATGTGGGGTACTTGGTGGGTGTGGGATGCGCGCTTAACCTCAGAATTGATCCTGTTGTTTTTGTATCTGGGTGTGATCAGTTTGTACGGCGCCATTGAAGAAAAGCGGGCGGCGGCGCGAGCGGTCTCGATTCTGGCACTGGTGGGGGTGGTGAACATCCCGATTATCCATTACTCGGTGCAATGGTGGAACACGCTACATCAAGGCCCGACGGTCAGCAAAATGGATAAACCTTCCATACACGTCAGCATGCTTGTTCCCCTGTTGCTGATGGCGGTGGCTTTCAAATTCTATTATCTGATTGCGGTATTACAGGCCGCCAAACTGGAATTACTGAAGCGCGAAACTAGCTCGCAATGGGTGAAGGCGCTGTTGGAGAAACAAGCATGAGCTGGGAAAGCTTTTTATACATGGGCGGTTACGCCGTCTACGTTTGGCCTGCCTACGGCGTGACCGCACTGGTATTGATCGTCAATATCGTGTTGCCGGTTCTGCAACGCAAGCAATTGCTGCGTGAGCTCACAATCAAACAAAAACGGTCACAGGCGCGATGAAACCGATACGAAAACAACGCCTGTTTCTGATCATCCTGATGCTGGCGGGCCTAGGCTTGGCGGCAACTTTTGCGTTAAAAGCCTTCAACGAAAATCTGATGTATTTTTTCTCCACCAGTGACGTGGCTGCAGGCAAAGCACCGAGTAATGCGGTGTTTCGCTTAGGAGGCATGGTGGTTAAAGGCAGCGTGGAACGGCCCAATGCGGATTTATTAGTGCGCTTTAAACTCAGCGATTTTGAAAAGGAAGTGACGGTGGAATATTCAGGTATCTTGCCGGATTTGTTCAGGGAAGGGCAGGGCATTGTCGCTAAGGGTGCTTTGGACGGCCGCGGCGTGTTTGTCGCGGAGGAAGTGTTGGCCAAACACGATGAAAATTACATGCCGCCGGAAGTCGCCGGCAGCCTGAAAAAACCGGCGGCGCAGCCATGATCCCTGAAATCGGCCACTTCGCATTAATTTTGGCCTTATGCATGGCAAGTGTACAAGGCGTGTTACCAATTTTCGGAGCCGCCAAATCGGTTACCGGCTGGGTGCATATCGCCAGGCCGGCGGCATTCGGGCAATTGCTGTTCATCGGTATCGCCTACGCGTGTTTGACGGCCAGTTTCATCAGTCATGATTTTTCCGTGGCTTATGTTGCACAAAACTCCAATACCGCACTGCCGCTGATTTATCTTATTTCCGGGGTATGGGGCGCGCATGAAGGTTCTTTATTACTTTGGGCTTTGACTTTATCGATTTGGACTGCGCTGGTCGCTGCCTTTAGCCAACACATTCCCGACGCCACCCGGGCGCGGGTGCTGGGGGTGATGGGTTTGGTCAGTATCGGCTTTATCCTGTTTTTATTGCTGACTTCAAATCCCTTCGAGCGCTTGTTCCCTTACCCAGCCGAAGGCCGGGATTTGAATCCGTTGCTGCAAGACCCAGGCTTGGCCATTCATCCGCCGATGCTATACATGGGCTATGTCGGCTTTTCTGTGGCCTTCGCGTTTTCGATAGCCGCCTTACTGGAAGGGCGATTAGACGCAGCCTGGGCCCGCTGGTCCCGGCCCTGGACCAATATCGCCTGGATGTTTTTAACGGTGGGTATCACCCTGGGCAGTTGGTGGGCTTATTACGAACTCGGTTGGGGCGGTTGGTGGTTTTGGGACCCTGTAGAAAACGCGTCCTTCATGCCCTGGCTGGTTGGAACGGCTTTAATTCACTCGCTGGCAGCTACCGAAAAACGCGGGGTGTTTAAAACTTGGACCGTGTTGTTGGCGATTTTCGCGTTTTCTTTGAGCTTGCTGGGAACCTTCCTGGTCCGCTCCGGGGTGTTGACCTCGGTACACGCCTTTGCCAGCGATCCAGCACGTGGCTTGTTTATCTTGATCTTCCTGGCCTTGGTGGTCGGTGGTTCACTGCTGTTGTACGCGATTCGTGCACCGCAAGTAAAAAGCCACGCCCGCTTTGAATTAGTCTCCAAGGAATCGGTATTGCTGGTCAACAATGTACTGCTGGTCGTCACCGCCGCCAGCATCTTGCTGGGGACCTTGTATCCGCTGGTGGTCGATGCCTTGGGCTTGGGCAAATTGTCGGTTGGCCCGCCGTATTTCAACGCCGTATTTATTCCGCTGATGGCGCCATTGGCCTTGGTGGTTGGTCTTGGCGTGTTGATGCGCTGGAAAAGCGACGACCTGAAAGCACTGGGCTTACGGGTACGTTGGCTGATAGCCGCTTGCGTGGCCCTGGCCTTATTGACGCCATTACTGATGCCGTTTTATTCCTGGGGAGCCGCCTTGGGTACTGGCTTGGCGTTATGGACGCTGGCGATTACCGGCCTGGCTTTCAAACAACGCCTGCAAAGCTGGTCCTGGCAACGCTTGCAACAAATTCCTGCCGGTTTTTACGGTATGACCGTGGCGCATTTGGGTATCGCCGTATTTGTGATCGGGATTACCTACACCTCGGTCTATAGCATCGAACGCGATGTGCGCTTGGCACCGGAAGAAACCCTGGATCTATTCGGTTATGTGTTTCAATTTCATGGCGTAAAAAGCACTGAAGGTCCTAACTATCGGGCCGAGCAAGCCTATCTGACTGTCAGCCATAACGGCGAAACCGTCGCCGAATTATCACCGCAAAAGCGGGTGTATCGGGTGCAAACCATGCCAATGACCGAAGCGGCCATCGATGCCGGCGTATTCCGCGATTTATTCGTAGCCTTGGGTGAGCCTTTGGATAAACAAGGCGCCTGGAGCTTGCGGGTTTACTACAAAGCCTTCATCCGCTGGATCTGGATGGGCGGGGTATTCATGGCCTTGGGTGGTCTGATTGCCGCCTGCGACCGCCGCTATCGTTTGCTTAACAAACCTCTTACGCAAAGTTAATGAAGTATCTGTTACCGCTATTCTTGTTCATCGCCTTGGCGGTTTTTTTGGCGATCGGCTTAAACCTTAACCCGCGCGAAATCCCTTCGCCGCTGATCGACAAACCGGCGCCCGCCTTCAATTTGCCGATTCTGGCGACGCCTGAGCAACGCCTTAGCCAAGCTGATCTTAAAGGCAAAGTCTGGCTGTTGAATGTCTGGGCCTCCTGGTGCGTATCGTGCCGCGAAGAACATCCCTTATTGATCGAGCTGGCCAAACAAAATAAGGCGCTGCTGGTGGGTTTGAATTACAAGGACGAAATACAGGCCGCGAATGGCTGGCTGAGTAAACACGGCAACCCTTATAACGTCAGCGTGATGGATGCAGATGGTCGCACCGGCATCGACTACGGCGTTTACGGTGTACCGGAAACCTTTGTCATCGATAAACGCGGTGTTGTCCGGTACAAGCATACCGGGCCGGTGCAACCGGGCGATCTGGAAAAAATCTTTCTGCCCTGGATTCAACAATTGGAGGCGGAAAGCGCATGAAATTTCTCTATGCCCTGATGTTATCGCTGCTGGTGTATCAAGCTCGCGCCGACATTGAATACCGCGATTTCAAACAACCCGAACAAGAACAGGCGTATCAAACCCTGATTTCCGAACTGCGCTGCCTGGTTTGTCAAAATCAAACCATTGCCGACTCCAATGCCGATCTGGCCAAGGACTTGCGCCGCCAAGTTTATGAAATGCTGCAACAAGGCAAATCCCGCCAAGACATCGTCGATTTCATGACCGACCGCTACGGCGATTTCGTGATGTACAAACCGGCTTTATCACTCAAAACCCTGCTGCTTTGGCTAGGCCCCGTGCTGTTCTTAGTGATCGGTTTGGCGACAGTGTGGGTATTGCGCAGCAAGCCCACTGGCACTGAGGAAGCGTTAAGTAAAGAACAGCAGGCCAAGCTCGATAGCATTCTGGACAAAGGTGACGACGCGTGAATCTTGAGTTTTGGCTAATCATAGCCGTTTTAGTGGCGCTGGCCTTACTGGTGTTGTTACCGCCCCTGTTTAAGCTGACGCCGCTACGCACCGCCGACGGCGAGCAACGCAATACCAGCATAGCCCGCCAACAACTCGCCGAGCTTAAATTGCAATTGCAAAACGGGGTATTGTCGCAAGATCAATATGATGGGCAATATCGCGAACTACAGTTAACTCTGCTGGACGACCTTGAAGGGCCGGCGGTCGTCGCGGCAAACCCTAAAACCGGGCGCTGGGTAGTGCCGCTCATCGCGCTTGGCTTGCCGCTCATGAGCCTGTTTTTATACGGCATGTTGGGTGAACCGCAGGCATTAGCTAAAGAAGAGTTGGTGCGTAGCAATCAAAAAACCGCGGACAATGTGGCAAACATGGTCAACCAGTTACTAGAGCGGCTTAAAAAGCAGCCGGATGATCTGGAAGGCTGGATGATGCTGGGTCGCTCATACATTTACATGCAGCAATACCAAAACGCCGCCGATGTCTTCGCCGAGTTGAACAAACGCAAGCCCAACGATCCTGCTGTGATGTTGCACTACGCCGACGCTTTGGCGATGGCGCGTAACGGGCAAATGGCCGGCGAACCCGCCGAATTGGTTTTTCAGGCCTTGAAGTTGCTGCCGGAAGATCACACCGCCCTATGGCTAGCCGGGATGGCTAAAGCCGAAGCCGGGGATTTCGCGCAAGCGATAGGCTATTGGCAGAAACTCTCCGGTTTGCTGCCTGCTGATAACGAAAGCCAGCAACAATTGCAGAAAATGATCCAAATGGCAGAGGCCGAACAGCAAAAGCCGCAGGGCGCCGCATCATCGGCCGGGTCAGTTGATATTCAGGTGAAAGTAGTGATGGACGATGCTTTAAAAACCAAAGTGGAGCCTCAACACACTGTCTTTATCTACGCGCAAGCCATTAGCGGTCCAAAAATGCCATTGGCGATCATCCGTAAACAGGTATCCGATCTGCCGGCCAGTGTGGTGCTGAACGACAGCGTGGCGATGCAACCGCAAACCCATCTGGCCGATTTAAAGCAACTGCGCATCGTCGCCCGGATTTCCAAAACCGGTAATGCGATGTCACAGCCCGGCGATTTGCTGGGTACGGCGCAACTGGATGCGGTAGAAGGTAATCCCAGCGTCAGCATTACCATCAATCAAGAAGTGCAGTAATGGATCAATCAATCAAATTCGACTTGGACTTAATCAAACGCTACGACAAGTCCGGTCCGCGCTATACCTCGTATCCCACTGCATTGGAATTGCACGAAGGCTTCGGCGAAGTCGAATATTTACAGCATATTCAAAAATCCAATGCCGCCGGCGGGCCGCTGTCGTTGTATTTTCATATTCCGTTCTGCGATACGGTGTGTTTTTACTGCGCCTGCAACAAGATCGTCACCAAAAATCGCGCGCACGCTGTGCCGTATTTGGAAAACCTGTGCCAGGAAATTGCCATGCAGGGCAAACTGTTCGATAACAGCCGCCCGGTCAATCAATTGCACTGGGGCGGCGGCACGCCGACGTTTTTAAGCTACGAGCAAATGAAACAGTTGATGGATACCACCCGTCAGCACTTTAACTTACGCGACGATGACAGCGGCGAATATTCCATCGAAGTCGATCCGCGCGAAACCAATGATTTAACCATCGCCCAATTGCGCGAGCTGGGTTTTAACCGCATTAGTTTAGGTCTACAGGATTTCGATCCGGATGTGCAAAAAGCCGTGAACCGCCTGCAAAGCCAGGAGCAAACCTTCGCGGTGTTGGAAGCGGCACGTAAGGAAGGCTTTCGTTCCACCAATATCGATTTAATCTACGGCTTGCCGCTGCAAACCGAACAAACCTTTGCCAACACGCTGGAGCAGGTGCTGGCTTATGCGCCGGATCGCTTTTCGATCTTTAACTACGCGCACATGCCCAGTCGCTTCAAAACCCAGCGGCAGATCAACGACAACGATTTGCCGACAGCGGCGGTGAAGCTGGAAATCCTGCAAATGGTCGGCCAGAAACTGACCGATGCCGGTTACGTTTACATCGGCATGGATCATTTCGCCAAACCCGATGACGAACTGGCCGTGGCGCAGCGCGAAGGCAAGCTATATCGCAACTTCCAAGGCTATTCCACCCATTCCGACTGCGATTTAGTGGGCTTGGGTGTGACCTCCATCGGCCGGGTCGGCGATGCCTACATGCAGAACTACAAGGAACTGGACGAATACGACGCGGCGATCTCGCAGGGTAAACTACCGGTGTTTCGCGGGGTGGATTTAGATGAAGACGACAAACTACGTCGGGCCGTAATTACCCAGTTGATTTGCCATTTCGAGCTCAGCTTCGGCAAAATCGAAACCGAGTTTAAAATCGATTTTGCCGAGTATTTTGCGCCCGAGCTGGAAAACCTGCGGCTGATGAAAGATGACGGCTTGCTGGAACTAAACGCCAATAGCATCAAAGTGTCTTCGGCAGGCCGCTTGCTGATCCGCAATATCTGCATGGTGTTTGACAAATACCTGGCGCAGAAACAGCAGCAGTTCTCTAAAGTGATCTGAGTTTAAGGCTCCGAGTTGGTTTCGATTTGATCACCCGATAAAGAGCGGTAAGTCTTCCCAACACAGGTTAATTTTAGTTTGTGGGATTTAAGCAAATACTGTCATGCCCGCCTAGCCGCGGGCATTCAGTCAAACGTCGGCCCCATTCATACTGCCTCGATCTCGGCAATCCCTGCCGGAATCATGATCACCTTTTAGAATCTGACAAAGTGGAGTCCAGCAGAAACGCGGAAGCCCTGGCTTTACCGGGGGTGTTTACTAGGTATTCCGGCCGGACTGGGTGATTGGTTCAGCTCAGGAACTGATCCGGCGGCAGACAATTAAATCCAAAGGCATCGGCAATCCCTTGGCAAGTAACATTACCGGCCACGATGTTTAGCCCTTTTAGCAAAGCGGAATTCTCGCGTAGCGCCTGTTGCCAGCCCTTGTTGGCGAGTTGCAGGGCATAGGGCAGGGTGGCGTTGGTTAAGGCCAGTGTCGAGGTGCGCGGTACCGCGCCGGGCATATTGGCCACTGCATAATGCACGACGTTGTCGATTATATAAATCGGATCGGCGTGGGTAGTGGGATGGGTGGTTTCCACGCAACCGCCTTGGTCCACCGCCACATCGACGATCACCGCGCCGGGTTGCATCAATTTTAAATCTTCAGCGCGAATCAATTTGGGCGCGGCTGCACCGGTGACCAATACGCCGCCGATGACCAGGTCTGCTGTGCGAATTTGTTCCAGGATGGCATGACGGCTGGAAAACAATAGCTGTACATTGGCCGGCAAAATGTCGCTAAGTTGGCGCAGACGCTCCAGCGACAAATCCATTACCGTGACTTGCGCGCCCAAACCCGCCGCCATTTTTGCCGCCTGCGTGCCGACTACCCCGCCGCCCAAAATCAAGACCTTGGCCGGCAATACCCCCGGAACGCCGCCGAGTAACATGCCGCGGCCGCCATAGAGCTTTTCCAGATAATGCGCGCCTTCCTGCACCGCCAGCCGGCCGGCCACTTCCGACATCGGCGTCAGCAAGGGTAATTCGCCGGACGGCAATTGCACTGTTTCATAAGCAATACAAGTGGCGCCGGAAGCCAGATGCGCCTCGGTCAACGGGCGGTTGGCGGCAAAGTGAAAATAGGTAAATAGCGTTTGTCCGGGACGAATCCGCGACCATTCCGGTTCTATCGGCTCCTTGACCTTGACGATCATCTCCGCTGAGGCCCAGACTGGCTCGGGCCCGTCCACCAGCTGCGCGCCGGCGGCCTGGTATAGCGAGTCTTCAAAGCCGGCACCAACGCCGGCGCCGCTTTCCATGGTGACGCTATGGCCGGCGCTCACCAACGCAGCAACGCCGGACGGTACCACCGATACCCGGTTTTCGTTAGGTTTGATTTCCTTGGGTATGCCGATTTTCATATTCACCTCTTGTGCAATATTAAATGATGCCGGTTTGATGACAGCAATAATCAGACCGTAAGGCTTTGTCAGTCAAAAGTGCCAAATGTTCAACGACTTACTATTATGGGCGTGGCGCCATGTTGTCGCGTTTGTAGCGATTTGTTTGCCATTTTGGCGCAAAACCGCTGCTCTGTCCCTGGCGAATGAATAGACTGTTGTGGTCGGGACGGACCTTAAAAATCGTCTAAGCTTAGCCCAGCGGCTTTACCAGAGAGAACATCATGACGCAGCAAACGCAAAATATCCTGATCGGCCATTTAACCGAAGTCAGAGGCGACGGAATGGACGCCCGTATTACTGAAGAACATTCGACAGCGGCGCCCATCATCAAGCTCGGCGATGAAGAAATACTGGCCGGCCATATCGGTTCCTATGTGGTGATCCGCCAGTCGCATATCGGCGTGCTGGCGCTGGTGTTCAAGATGTGGGAACGCGATCGGTTTGACGCTGCCGGCAATCGCGCTACCGACCGCTTTATTGCCTTGATCCCGGTCGGCGAGTTGAACGAAAACAATGTGTTTATTCGCGGCGTCCGCCATTATCCGACGCCGGGTGCGGCGGTGTATGCTGTTGGGCTGAGCGAGATCAACGCTATTTTTTCTAAATTTCGCGATTACGAATTTTTTATTGGGCAGTTAGCCAGTCATAAGGATTATCACTTGAGCCTGGACCCGCGCGCGCTGTTTGGTCGGCATTTTGCAATTATCGGCCAGTCCGGTTCCGGTAAATCCTGGACCGTCACCAGCTTGATCCAGCACACGATGCGAGCGATGCCGAAAACCCACATGATCATGCTGGATCTGCACGGCGAATATTGCTGGAAGCGCCCGGACGGCACTATCGAATCGGCGTTTCCCGAAGAACAAGTCAATTACGTGGATGCAATGGACCTGGAAATGCCGTATTGGATGATGTCTTATGCCGAGTTGGTGGACTTGTTCATCGATAGAGACGACAGAGGTGCTTCGATGCAAATGTCTTTCATGCGCGAAGTACTGCAACAATTAAAGCGCAAGGAAGCCAAAGCCATTGGCCTGGGGGTGGTTTCGATAGATACGCCGATTTATTTTTCGCTGGCGGAAATGTATATGCAATTCAAGGCCGCTAACGAGGAGCGCAAGGATTTCGGTAAAACCAAGGGTGCTTTGTTCGGCCAGTTTGACGAATTTCTGGTGACCATGCAGAGCCGTTTCAATGACGTGCGTTACGACTTTTTATTGAAACCCAAAAAGCGCAACAACTCGGCCAGCATGGCGGACTTACTCAGACAATTCGTGGGTCTGGGGCAAAAAAAAGCCAACATCACCGTCGTCGATCTCAGCTCCGTACCCACCGATGTCCGGCCAGCGGTGTCCGCACAAGTCGGCCGACTGGCGTATGAATTCAATTATTGGAACCCGCGTCGCCGCGAGTTTCCGATTACGTTAATCTGTGAGGAAGCCCATGCCTATATCCCGCGCGAAAAAGGCGGGCAGTTCGACGGTACCAAGAAAATGATGGAAAGAATCGCCAAGGAGGGCCGTAAATACGGGGTGTCCATCGGCGTGGTCAGCCAGCGGCCCACCGAATTGTCTGAAACCATGTTGGCGCAATGCAGCTCGTTTATTTGCCTGCGCACCACTAACCCGGACGACCAGCAATACATTCGCGGTCTGGTGCCGGAGGCGGAAGGTGATTTGGCCGATATTCTCAGCTCCCTCGGCCGGGGGGAAGCGCTGGTGCTCGGCGAGGCCGCGCCGCTACCGACGCGAGTACAAATCTACCGGCCCAACCCGGAACCCAAAAGTAACGATGTCGATTACTACACCAGCTGGCGCGAAGGCCCGGATGACTTGGATGTGGAAGGCATCGTCGAGAATTGGCGCACGCAGAATCGGCATTGAGCGCTGACGGTTTATGTCTATTCCGGATACCAAATCAGCAAGGCGTGGCTGTCGGTTGTCCGGGCCACGGTAAAGTCCAGTGTCGCGTAAAACCTTAGCGCGCGTGGATTGTTCAACGCCGCGACCAAGGTCAGCGGCGCTCGGGTTTGCGCGGCGGCTAGCTGTAGGGCACGGATCACCTGTCCGCCGTGACCGCGATTCCGCGCCGCTGGCAGCAAGGCCAAGTCGATCACTCTGATTTCGTTTTGTCCGAAATCGACGGCTACTCGGCCGACGGCATCGCGTTGAAGTTCGATAATGAAATACATCGCGTTCGGAAATTGCTGGCCGTAACCTTCGCGCTGGGCGCGAAACTGCATTTCAATCAATTCCTCGACGAAAGCATGCTCAGCCTCGAGCATGCGCAAATCGTCCCGTAACGTGCGGTACAGCCCCGCCAAAAACGCCGCGTCGGTATCGCGTTGCGGCCGTAAGTTTAAGCCGGCCGGCAGTGGTGCTATCGCCATTATCGCCTCCTAGTGGGTTTAGGCTGGCCGGCTGCCGCTCGCGGCAGCCGTATCAGTTGAAAACCGCCTGAAACAGGCTAGCCGGCTGTGGACCGGTATTTAAAACGCGAGTGAGATAAATGCCGGATACCTCGAGCGCGCCCCCAATTCGTAGAGTGAACACACCGTCCAGATATGGGCAATCGGCGTCGCCTTTCAGCAATAGCGCGAACGGCGTGCGACGCGAATCGGCGGTCGGCTGGCGGGCCGCCGGTTTTTCGTCCACCCGTTCCAAGACCGTGGCGATCGTGATCGTCCCGTTTTCTAATAGACAGGGTTGGCCCAAAAATGGCGAAAAATTCCGGCTATGCAAATCGCCTATCATTGGCGCGTCGAGTGTGGTTTTCATCGTCGTTACTGTTGAGGTGGGAATAGACCGTTGAGGGCGATGCAGAAATTCAGCGCTAAATAGGGCGGCATCGTTGCCGGCACGTTGAAATTTAGCGGCGCGCTGACTGGCGTGCCGGCGCCGGTATTGCCGACCGCGACCGTGCCGTTGCCGCTCAGTGTGGTCGTCACTCCGCCGAGGGTGATCGGATTGGTTTGCGGCGTGGCGGCGGGCAGAAACACCGCGGCCGAGGTTTGGCCGTTAGGCGCGTTAGTCAGCGTGGCATTTGCGTCGGGGGTGACGCCGCCGCCGGCGCCGGTGGAAACCTTGATGGCCGTTGCGGCGTTGACGCCGGTCAGCGATAAGTCGGCGGAGTGGTTGTGAGACGGTAGATTGGCTGTCGTCAAACTGAACGCGGTTTGAGTCTGTACCGGGTTGCCGGTGGTACCTCCGACTTGGGCAAGCTGGTACGCTGCAGAGTTGGGAATCGGATTGGCGCCGAAGTGAATCGGCGCCCGGCCTTGCAGATTGGGCAAATTGAAGTAATTTCGACCGTCGCCGCCGAATCGCGTCCCGAGCAGCGCGTACAACGCCGCTTGCTGTTGAATCGCCATTTGCTGGCCATTGCAGAACGCCCAATCTTGTGGCGCGTACGCAAAACCGAATATGCGGATTTCTCCCAAAAATGGATCAGCCATGATGGACCTCCCAGGGTCGATGGATAGAAAGTGGTGTGACGCCGCTAAGTATGCTTTCCAGTGAAATGCCGGCGCTTACAGCTATTTGCTGCGGGAGTAAGCTTAGTTGTTTCTAACGGAAAAGCTAGGCGGTTGATCGAATCGCGGCTATAGTTTCGTTCCATCGGCTTAGTCGGTTTGACAAGGTCACTGTCTGCGACTACTTTTCGAATCGAAACTATCGCCCGCTTGCAAAAACTTCTACCGACTTTGTGCCAATGAAAAATAACGATACGCTTGGGGTGGTTAAAACGACGATTCGCGTCGAACCGGTCGGTTCGCGTTGAGCCACCGTTATCACTTTATTTCCGGCCTGCCGCGTTCGGGTTCAACGCTGTTGGCCGCCATTTTGAAACAGAATCCGCGTTTCCATGCCGGCATGACCAGTCCGGTCGGCGCGTTTTTTTCGGGATTGCTCGATCAAGTCAGCGCCGGCAGCGAGTGGGGGCCGGTCGTGACCACCGAGCAGCGTCGCCGGTTGTTGCGCGGGCTGTTCGATAGTTACTACGCAGCCGAAACCGACAAGGATGTGGTGTTCGACACCAATCGCGCCTGGAGCGGCCGCCTGCCTGCCTTGCTGGATCTGTTCCCGGACGCCAAGGTTATCGCCTGTGTCCGCAACGTGGCCTGGGTCATGGACAGTCTGGAACGCCTGTACCGGGCCAGTCCCTACGAAAACAGCCGCTTGTTTGCCGATGATGCCGAGCGCAATACGGTGTATAGCCGGGTGGAAACCTTGGCGCAGCGCAATCGCTTGGTCGGCTTTGCTTGGTCGGCGCTGAAGGAAGCATTTTACGGCGAACAGGCGGCTTCGCTACTGGTCGTCGAATACGACTTGCTGGCACGGGCGCCCGAGAAAGTGGTGCCGTTGATTTACGATTTTCTTGGCGAGCCCGCGTATCCGCACGATTTCGCGAATCTGCAATACGACGCGCCGGCCTTCGACAACAATTTAGGTTTGTCTGGCCTGCACAGCATTCGGCCGCAAGTCAGCCTTGAGAACCGGGCTACCATTCTGCCGCCGGATCTGTTCGAGCAGTACGCCAATATGGCGTTCTGGCGTGACGGCCGTGGCAGCCGCGCCCACGTCGTTTCCGCGCAACCGGCCGTCGCCGGGCCGCTGGTGAAATCCGTTTGATGTATCGTCGATTTTGGGGGCTAAGACCATGAAACTATTCGCGCGTATTCGTACGGCCAGCTCCGCCGAGGCACGCCATCGTCCGAAGCCCCCAACGCTACATGCCTGGGCCTTGGAGCCGCGCATTCTGTTCGACGGCGCGGCGGCGGTCAGCGCCGACGCAGCTCAGGCCGACGCGGCACCGACCGCCGACCAGGCGCCGTCGGCATTGGACGCTCAACATTTGCTGGATGCCGCGGCGGCCTGCAATTTTCCGGAAGCGACAGCCGATCAATCTACCACCGTCATCTTCGTCGACAGTAGGGTAAGGGATGCGGATACCTTGTTGGCCGGC
Organism: Methylomonas sp. 11b; assembly: GCF_000515215.1. Taxonomy (NCBI): domain Bacteria; kingdom Pseudomonadati; phylum Pseudomonadota; class Gammaproteobacteria; order Methylococcales; family Methylococcaceae; genus Methylomonas; species Methylomonas sp. 11b. The sequence continues at coordinate 952,096 of NZ_KI911557.1, read as the reverse complement.
GCTGATCCGCGCGCCGAAATCGTGATGTTAGAGGTCGGCCGCGACGGTGTCCGGCAAATGGCCGATTATCTGGCTGATCGCCGCGATATTTCGGCGATTTCGATCGTTGCCGAGGGCAGCGAGGCCAATATTTGGTTGGGCAATGCCTGGCTGAACAATGATTCGATAGCCGACTACGCCGCGCAACTCGATATGATAGGCAAGGCCTTGGCGGCAGACGGAGACTTGCAAATCTATTCCTGCAACCTGGGCCGTGGCACCGAGGGTAGCGCGTTTGCCCGGACCCTGGCCGATCTGACCGGGGCCGACGTGGCGGTGTCTGACAACCGCACGGGTGCCGGCGGCGATTGGACGCTGGAGGTGCGCACCGGCGACGTCTTGGCGCCCGCGGCGTTTTCCGCTTCGGCCATGGCCGATTACGATTACACGCTGGCGACGGTCACAGTGATCAACAATAACGACAGTGGTGCCGGATCGTTGCGCGCCGCGATTGGGTCGGCGTCGTCCGGCGACACGATTACATTCAACGCTGGGATGACGATTACCTTGTCCAGCGGCCAGTTAAGTATCGGCCAAAATTTGACGATAGACGGCGACCTAGACGACAACGGCAGCGCGGACGTCACCGTCGACGCCAACTACACCAGCCGGGTGTTTTCGATCACCAGCGGTACCGTGTCGTTGGACGGGTTGACCATTACCCATGGCTTGGTCTCGGGCAACGGCGGTGCGTATAACAGTGTCAACGGCGGCGATGCACTAGGTGCCGGAATCTCGGTGACCGGCGCCGGAACCAAAGTGACTTTCCTGCATTCGACGATTACCGGCAACGTCGCGGCCGGCGGTGGCGGCAACGGTGGTAGCGACAACGGAACTTACGGTTACGGCGGTGGCGGCGGCGCGGGTTGGGGGACAACAGTAGGCGGGTCGGGAGGCGCATTCAATGCCTCTACGCCAGGAGCTTCAGGTTCGGCGGGCACGGGTGGCGACGGTGGCTTCACCTCGGTCTCCAGCGCAAAAGGTCGGGGAGGCAGTAGCGGCGTCAGTGGCGCCGGCGGCGCGGGCGGAACCAGCGGTAGCGCCAATGCAGGCGGAACCGGGGGAACCGCCGGCTCGGGCGGACTGAGTTTTATCGGCGGCGGCGGCGGTGGATACGGTTCCGGCGGTAACGGCAGCGCGGTGGTCGGTCGGGGTGGGATCGGCGCCGGTGCTTTAGCGATTGGTTCCGGCGCAACGGTCTACATGGCGTCGACCTCGATCACCAACAATCTCGGCGCCGGCGGCGGCGGCGCGGGTGGTTACGGTGTCGATGGCGGCGATGGCGGAGCCGGCGTCGGCGGAATATACAACAATGGCGCGTTCAAATACGAAAACGCTACCATTACCCACACCTCTAATTACGGAGATGGCGGTACCGGCGGAACCTCCTCGGGCGGCAACGCCGGTACCGCCGGTTTGGGCGGTAACGCCGGAACCGAATGGCTAGACGGACCGGGTAGCACGGCCGCCTGGACGCCGCCGTTGGCGCTCAGTAGCAATCCGACATTGACATTCTCGACTAATAGTAGCGATATCACGTCCGACGACATTGCACGGGACGGCGAGGGCGGCTCGATCGTGATTTCGGATTTGAATCTAGATATCTACACGGTGGATAGTGGCATAAACCAGCAGGCCGATCTGCGGTTTGTCAATTACAACTCGCTGGATATGCTGACTTACGAAGATGGTGTTAGTACGGCGTTTTACGGCTTCGTCATCAAATCCGCGGACGGTAGCAATTTCTCGCTACAAGCCTTGGATGTACACAATTGGGGCAATTACTCCGGCGCTACCGTTAAAGCCGAAGCCTTTGACGGCGGCGTTTCGGTCGGCAGCATCACCTTTAGCGGAAATACCGCGAGCGCCTTCGTGCATCTCAACCAAGGCGACGAAATGGGTAGTACCTTCTTGAATGTCGATGAGATCAGGCTACATCTAAACGACGATAGCCTCTCCTGGTTGGGGGTTAACAATATCCAGGTCGGTTCTCCGGTTAGCGGACCTTCAATCACCTCTGCGACTTACGACGCCAGCACCAACGTGCTAACTGTCACCGGCGCCAACATGACTACCGGCGATACGATCGATGTGTCGAAACTGACGTTGACCGGAGAAGGTGGCAACTCTTATGTTTTGACCAGCGCCAACGTGACCGCCAGTAGCGCCACCAGTTTTGCGGTGACCTTGAACGCCACCGACCAGATTAACGTCGAAGGCTTGTTGAACAAAAACGGCACATCCGCCGTCGGCGCTAGCGCCTATAACTTGGCGGGTGCTCTGAATTGGGACGCTACCGCGTCGGCGCCTGCCGACACGACCGGCAACACCGTGACCGTCAGCAACGTACAAACGCCGACCATTACCGGTGTCACCTACGACGAGAGTACCCACGTCCTGTCCGTGACCGGCACCAACCTCGTTAGAACCGTCGGCGCTGCTAACGACATCACCGTCAACAAACTGACCTTCACCGGCCAGGGCGGCGCCACTTATACCTTGACCGCCGCCACCGCGAACGTCGAGATTACCGATGCTACCTCGTTTTCAGTGACCTTGGCGGGAGCCGATATTGCTGGTGTCGAGGCCTTATTGAACAAGAACGGCACCGCCTCGTCGGGCGGCACCACCTACAACCTGTCCGCCGCCGACGATTGGGACAGCGTGATAGGCAGCACCAACATCCAATCGTTGATCAATGGTATTACCGTCAGCGGCGTACCGACTATCACCGGCAGCACCTACGATGCCAGCACCGGCACCCTAGTGGTGACAGGTACCGACTTCGAAGCCAAGGCCGGCGTTCTCAACGACATCGCCGTCTCGAAATTGACCCTGAAAGGCGAGGGCGGCAACACTTACACGCTCACCAGTAGCGACGTCGAGCGCGATAGCGCTACCCAGTTTACCGTGGTGCTGAACGCGGCCGACCAACTGGCAATCAACGGCTTGCTGAATAAATCCGGTGTCACGGCGGTGAGCGGTACCACCTACAATTTGGCGGCGGCCGACGACTGGGATGCTAATCACACCTCGGGCGACACCGCGACCCCTACTACCGCAGTGACAGTTAGCAACGTCCAAATGCCAACCGTCACCTCAGCCACCTACGATGCCAGTACCGGAGTTCTGGCGGTGACTGGTACTCATTTAGTGGCAGCCAGCGGTGCGGCAAACGACATTACGGCCAATAAACTGACGTTTACCGGTCTGGGTGGCGCGACTTATACCTTAACGGATACTTCAAACGTCGAGCTTAGCTCCGCCACCGCTTTTACCATTACGCTTAGCGCTACCGATAAAGCGGCGATCAACTTGATTATCAACAAAAACGGCACGAGCGCTACCGATGCCAGCACTTACAACTTGGCTGTCGCCGATGACTGGAATACCGTTATCGGCAATACCGACATATCCGATGCCACGGGCAACGGTATTACTGCAAGCAACGCTTTCGCCATACCGACCTTGGGCGGTGCCGGCGGCACGACTGCCGCCACCGAACAGGTGGCCGTTGCCGTCGTGCCGGGACTGACTGTCGCCGATGCCGATAGCGCGACCTTGGTTAGCGCCACTGTTTCGCTGACCGGCGGATTTCAGTCCGCCGAAGACTCGCTCGGGTTTACCAACGACGGCTCGACGATGGGAAATATCTCGGCAGCCTATAACTCGGGAACCGGCGTTCTGACTCTGACCTCTGCCGGCGCAACGGCAACCTTGGCCCAGTGGCAAGCCGCCTTGCGGGCGGTGACCTACACCGATGGTTCGGACAATCCGAATACCGCTAATCGAACAGTCAGCGTGGCGGTTAACGATGGATCCGCTAACAGTAGCGCCGCGAGTCAGACACTCACAGTATCCGCCGTCAACGACGCGCCGACCGCTATCGCATTGAGCGCCACCACCGCATCCACCTACGACAGCGGCAGCAATATAGCGATCGGCTCCCTGAGCCGTACCGATGTCGATGGCGGCGGTCCGACCTACTCGATCGTGTCGGTCGACGCCAACACCTCGGGGGCGACTTACGACCTGTTCAATATCAGCGGCGCCACGTTAAGGGCGGCCAGCCCTTCCACGACCACGCCAGGGAACTACACGGTGGTGATCCGGGTGAACGACGGCGACAACAACTACGACCAGAGCTTTACCATCACCGTCAGTAACACGTTGGTCGTCGATACCACCGCCGACGACGCGGACGGCGGCAGCACTTACGCTGCGGAAAAGGCGGACGGTACCGGCCTCAGCCTGCGCGAGGCCGTCGGTATCGCCAACCGGGCGGGCGGCGCCACGATCAGTTTCGCCTCTGGCTTGGGGACCGTAACGCTGGGATCCAGCGTTACAATCGGCGAGAACATTGCGCTGGACGCCGATGTGGTCAACAGCATCACCGTCGGCGGTGACATTGCTATCGCCAGCGGCAAGACGCTGACCGTCGCCAACGGATCGGGCGACACGCTGACCCTATCGGGAAATATCACTGGCGCCGGCAATTTGGTGAAGAGCGGGGCGGGCACGCAAGTCCTGAGCGGCAGCAACAGCTATTCCGGCAATACTACGGTGGCGGCCGGCACCCTGAGCATCGACGGCGATGCCAACCTGGGCTCGGACAGTGCCACCGTCAGCTTGAGCGGCGGTAATCTGACCATCACTTCCGCCGGCACCCTAGACGACAACCTCGCGATGTCGGCGGGCGCCACCATCACCAATGCCAACGCCGTCACTCTGTCGGGGAACATTACCGGCAACAACGCCCTGACCAAGGCCGGGGCCGGTGAGCTGACGCTGTCGGGGACGAACGTTCTTGCCTCATCCACCGTCATCGGCGGAACCCTGACCGTCGCCGACTCGACTAACTTGGGGGCTGGGGCTGTGACGCTGAACGGCGGCAGCCTGACCGTCACCGGCAGCGGGGTCACCGTTAGCAATGCCGTCGCGCTGACCGGCGCCGGCACGATTAGCAATGCCAATACGGTTGCTTTATCGGGGATCGTCAGCGGCACCGGCGCTTTGACGAAAGCGGGCGCGGGAACGTTGACCCTGTCCGGCGACAACACATACAGCGGCGCGACGGCTGTCAACGACGGCACGCTGGTGGCGGCGCATAACAATGCGCTGGGAACCACTGCCGGTTCGACGACGGTGGCTAGCGGCGCCGCGTTGGGCTTACAGGGCGGCGTCACGGTGGCCGAAGCAGTGTCGGCGGCGGGGACTGGCATATCCAGCGCGGGGGCGATTTACAACGTCAGCGGCACCAACATCCTGTCCGGCAACGTGACGCTGAACGGCGCTACAATTCTGGGCGTTACGTCCGACCAATTGACCATCGGCGGCAATATCGGCGGCGGTTTCAATATCACTAAGGCCGGTGCCGGTGCCCTGGTGCTGTCGGGAAGTAACTCTTACAACAATACCTCGGTTTCCGCAGGCACGTTGAGTCTGGCGACCGACGCCAACCTCGGCTCCGGCGCGGTGACCTTGGTCGGCGGCACGACGCTAATCGTCACCGGCGCGACTACCATCGACAACGCCCTGACATTGTCGGGTAACGCCACACTAGACAATAGCACCGCCGTTACATTGTCGGGCGCCATCAGTGGAGCGGGGACGACTTTAACCAAGAGCGGGGCCGGCACCTTGACCCTGTCCAGCACGTCGAACTCCGCCGCGACCACCACGGCACTGACGGTGACCGGCGGCACGCTGTCGGTAGGGACAGCCACGACGATGGTCGGCGGCACGCTGACGTTGAACGGCGGTAGCCTGACGATCACCAGCGCCGGCAACACCTTCAGCAACGCCATCGCGCTGTTGGCCGACGCCACCATTACCAACGCCAGCGCCGCCACTTTGTCGGGGCAGCTCAGCGGATCGGCAGCGCTGACCAAGGCCGGGGCCGGCACGCTGACTTTGAGCAATACCGGCAACTCCAGCGCCGCCTCCACCTTGACGGTGACGGCGGGCACAGTGTCGGTGGCTTCGGACAGCCGGCTGCTTGGCGGAGCCGTCACGCTGAACGGCGGCACGCTCAACCTCGCCAACGCGGGCACAATCGACAATGCCATCGTGCTGGGAAGCGGCAACGGCACGATCAGCGTCACCAACGGCACCGCCACGCTGTCAGGCATCATCAGCGGAACGGGGTCGCTGACCAAAACCGGCGGCCCAGCGCTGACGCTGTCGGGAAACAACAGCCATTCCGGCGGCACCACCATTCGCGGCGCAAACGGGGTGAGCATCACCGGCAGTTCCACCGGTGCCATGAATCTGGGAACCGGCGCCGTGACGGTGGAGGGCGGCAGCACCCTGGCCATCACCGGCACCGGCACGACGGTGTCCAACAACATCACCCTTCTGGATGACAGTGATCCCAGCACGTCGGCGACCATCACCAACGCCAATGCCGTCACCCTGTCGGGGATTCTCAGCGGCGCGGAGGCGCTGAACAAGGCCGGCGCTGGGACGTTGACGCTGACCGCGACCAATACCCACACCGGCGCGGTCACCGTGTCCGCCGGCGGATTGACGTTGGAAGGCGGTAGCAGCATCGGCGATAGCAGCGCGGTGACCGTGGACAGCGGCGCTACCCTGACTTTGAACGGCGGGAACGAAACCATAGGTTCGTTGGCCGGCGCCGGCAACGTTGTACTGAGTTACAGGTTGACGGCGGGCGGCGACAACACCAATACCACGTTTTCCGGAGTGATCTCCTCCACCAATACCAGCGGGATCGACAAGTTCGGCACCGGCACTCTGACCCTGTCGGGGGCCAACACCTACACCGGCTCCACCACCGTCTCGGCGGGTACGCTGGCGCTTAGCGGCAACAGCGCCATCGCCGACGCCTCGGCGGTTACGGTGTTGAACGGCGGCACGCTGAACGTGTCGGGCACGGAAACGGTGGGATCCATCGCCGGGGCCGGCGCCATCGCGCTGGTCGGCACCCTGAGGGCCGGCGGCAACAACACATCAACGGAGTTCAGCGGCGCCATCAGCGGTTCCGGCGGCGGGTCGCTCACCAAACAGGGCACCGGTACGCTGACCCTGTCGGGAACCAACACCTACAACGGCGGCACCACCATTTCCGCCGGTACGGTCATCGCCGGCTCCACCGGCGCCCTGGCGGCGTCCGGCGTCGATCTGGCCGCCGGCACGACCTTGACCTTCGTGGCGTCGGGGAGTTTCGGCAACTATATCGCCTTGAGCGGCAGCGCCACCATCAATGTCGGGTCTGGATACGCCGCCACCCTCAGCAACACCATCGACGGCGCCTTCAATCTGACCAAGACGGGAACCGGCGCGCTGACCGTGAGCGGCGCGACGACCTATAGCGGCACCACCACGGTGTCGGAGGGCACGCTCTACGTTACCGGCTCGCTGGGCGCCACCAGCAGCCTTTCGGTGGCGTCGGGGGCGACGCTGGGCGGCACGGGCAGCATCTTCGCGGCCAGCTCAGGCAATAATCTGACGATGAATGACGGCGCGACGCTGGCGCCGGGCGTGGCCGGGGTCAACAATGGGATCGGCACGCTGACGGTCAATGGTAACCTGCGGGTCAGCGGCAGCACGATGATCGACGTGGCGGGCAATGGCGGGGTTGGCGGCACCGACTTCGACCAGGTGATGGTCAACGGCACCGTTGCCTTGAACGGCGGCTCGCTGACCGTCAGCCGAGTCAACAGCTACACCGCGACCAACGGTGCCACCTACCGGATCATCGACAACGACAGCACCGACGCCGTAACTGGCGCGAGCGGCATTTTCGGCAGCGTGGCCGAAGGTACGGATCTGACCAGCAACGGCGACATCTACACGGTGCGCTATGCCAGCGGGACCGGCAACGATGTGGTGCTGACGGCGGTGGTTAACCCATCGGTGACCGGCGTATCGGCAACGACTGCCGACGGCTCTTACAATGCAGGCGACACAGTGACGATCACCGTTACCTTCGACCGGTCGGTGACGGTGACGGGAGTGCCGACCCTGACTTTGAATACCGGGCAGACTGCGACCTACGCCGGCGGATCCGGCGGCACCACGCTGAGCTTCAGCTACACGGTGCAGGCTGGCGACACGTCCGCCGATCTGGACTATGGTTCGACCTCGTCTCTGGCGCTGAACGGCGGGGCTATTCTCGATAGCTCGACCAGCTTGGCTGCTGTTTTAACCCTGGCTTCGCCAGGCGCCGCCAATTCGCTGGGCGCCAATAAGGACATCGTGGTCGACACTACGGCTCCCGCAGCGCCTGGTTTGGCTCTGACCTCCGATAGCGGTAGCAGCAACAGCGACAGGATTACCAACATTGGCGCGATCACCGTTTCCGGCTTGGAGGGCGGCGCTAGTTGGGAGTACAGCACCAATGGAGGCAGCAGCTGGACCACCGGCAGCGGCAGCAGCTTCACGCTGAGCGGCGACGGTGCTAAATCGGTAGTCTTGCGGCAAACGGATACGACAGGTAACACTTCCGGTTCTTCCAGCGCTTATACCTTTACCTTGGACACCTCGGCCACCGCACCCACTCTAACTCTGGCCGAGGATAACGGCAGCAGCAATAGCGATGGCATTACCAATAATGCCACGGTAAACCTCACTGGTTTGGAAACCGGTGCCAGTTGGGAGTTCAGCAGCAACGGCGGTACCTCCTGGACCGCCGGCAGTGGCAGCAGCTTTAATCTGTCCGGCGATGGCGCCAAATCGGTAATCGTCCGCCAGACCGATACGGCAGGCAATCCCTCCGGCAACTCCGCCGCCCTGGCCTTCAATCTGGATACCAGTGCGCCGACACCCCCTGTCGGAACCCTCGGCGTGGCGGAAAATTCGGCCAATGGTACGGTCGTGGGCTCAGTTAGCGCCACCGACACCCTAAGCGTCGTTTATAGCTTGGTGGACAACGCCAACGGCCGCTTCGTTATCGACGCCGCCAGCGGCGAGGTCAGCGTGGCCGACGGTAGCCAGTTGGACTACGAAGCCACGGCCAGCCATGCCGTTACGGTGCGCGCTACCGATGCAGCCGGTAACAGCTCCGACACAGTCCTGACGGTGGCTCTGACCGATGCTAACGATGCGCCGACGGGTAGTGTGGCCATCAGCGGTACTGCTGTCGTGGGCGAAACGCTCTCCGTCAGCACTACGCTCGCAGACGCTGATGGTCTGGGTAGCATCGTCTACACCTGGACAGATGGTAACGGCAACATCCTGGGGACCGGTTCCAGCTTGGTTCTGACCCAAGCGGATGTTGATAAAACCATTATCGTTACCGCCAGCTATACCGATGGTCTGGGTAAGGTAGAGACCGTCAGTTCAACGGCCACCCTCGCAGTGGCGAGTGTCAATGCCACCAATGCCACGCAAACCGTGGAGTTTAACTCCAGCTCATCAGGCGGCTTCAGCAGTGGTTCGTTGACGACAGGCAGTCAGATCCCGAGCAACTTGATACAGCCGATCAACACCGGTACCGGCCTTGGCGCGGGCGGCGCGCCGACCGGCCCAGGGGGCGGATCGGGAGGCTCCGGCGCGTTGAGCGCGGGCGGCGGATTAGGGGGAGGTTTGGGCGGCAGTAGCGGTGCTGGCGGCAGCTTCGGTTTCGGCCCTTCGATTTTCTCGAGCAGCTTCGGCGACTCGGGCACGTCTTCCACCGGCACGCAAACCACCTCGCTGCAAATGGAGGCTCAACTCGATAGTGGTAGCAATAACAGTTTCACCATACCCGCCGAAGCCTTGTTGGGTTTGGATACCAGTACCGGCGTCAGTTTTCAGGCGGCTCAAGCCGACGGTGCCAGTCTGCCTTCCTGGGTGCGCTTCGATTCCGCGACCGGCAGTCTGAGCCTGAAGGAAGGCAGCGGTGAGAGAACGGTAGTTAAAATTACCGCGACCGACGGCAAGGGTAACCAGGCTGTGATTACCGTCGTGTTGAAGCCTCAACAACAATCGGGACAACGGCAAAACGGTAGCGATGGCCGGCCGGGTGGCGAAGGTCGGGGCGGTCAAGGCCGGCCTAATCAGAGCCGGCCGGCCGGCGGCGAGCCGCGCGCTCAACTGGGGAAAATGCCGCTTAGCGCGCAGTTGCAAGCTTTCGGTACGCAGCGTACGCACCAGGATGCCGATGCCTTGCTGGAAAATCTGGCGCGTTTGTTCGCCGAACCGCGGGATGCCGCATGAAATTCATTTAAACAGGAACTTGTTATGGCTAAATATCTTTCGCGGCCGCTAGAGCGGTTTGCCCCCAGTAAGCTGGCGATGGCAATGAGTATCGTGTTGCTGAGCGGTTGTTCGTTAGCGCCTTCGCCGCTGACCCAACAGGAACGGCAAAGTCAGATCGGTAGCGATCAGGCCAAGCTGTTTCAGCAACAGGAGCCGCTGACCGAGCCGCTGACTTTGTATCAAGCCATGTCCCGTGCGCTGAAATATAATCTGGATCACCGGGTGAAAATGATGGAACGCGCGGTGGCGGAAGGCCAGGCGACCTTGGCACGCTTCGATTTGCTGCCGGATGTGGTGGCTTCGGCCGGTTACAGAAGTCGAGATAATTACAATGCCTCCAACAGTCGTTCTATCTCCACCGGTAGGGAATCGTTGGAAACTTCCACTTCTCAGGATCGTAGCCGTTTCATGGGTGATTTAAGTTTGCGCTGGAACATTCTGGATTTTGGCGTCAGCTATTTCCGCGCGCAGCAGGAAGGCAACAAGGCCTTGGTCACTGCCGAGAGCCGTCGCAAAGTCAGCCACAATTTAATGAAAGATGTACGTAGCGCCTATTGGCGGGCGTTGAGCGCGCAACGGATGACGGCCAGAATTCAGCCGGTGCTCGCTGAGGCGCAACATGCGTTGGCGCTGGCCGAACAGGCCGAGGCCGAAAAACTACGTTCACCGCTGGACGCGCTACGTTATCGAAAAAGCCTGCTGGAAATTGTCCGCCGCTTGGAAGGATTGCTGGAGCAGCAACAAATGGCCAAATCCGAGTTAGCGGGTTTGATCAATTTGCCGCCTAATCAGGACTTTAAGCTGGCGGACGATGCCGTCAACCCGTGGCCGGATGTCGTCAAACCGCAAATAGACATGGATAAAATGGGTGAATTGGCCCTGCAATTGCGGCCGGAACTACGTCAGGAAATGTATCAGACCCGCATCGGCTCAGCCGAAGTCAAAAAAGCCATGCTGCGTTTATTGCCCGGCGTGGAAGTGCAGTTGGGCGGCAATTACGATTCCAACTCTTATCTGTTAAACCAAAGTTGGGGTGAGATCGGTACGCAGATTTCCAAAAATCTGTTCGAATTGCTCTCCGCGCCGCAAGCGATCGCCACCGCCGAAACCCAGGAATCCTTGGCGCATTCGCGGCGCTTGGCCGCGCACATGGCGATTCTGACTCAGGTTCATCTGGCACAGCAACAACTGGCCTTGGCGGACAAGCAATACCAACGTAGCTCCGAATTGGACGACGTTAATCAAAAAATTCATCATCATGTACTGAATAGCGAATTGACCGAAGCGATGAGTTCCGTGGAGCGGATTCGGGTGTCGGTGGATTCGGTCTTGTCGGAATTGCAGCGCCGCCAGGCCTATGCCGAGTCTCAAGATGCCTTGGGCAAACTGTATGTGTCCTTGGGTTTTGATCCGTTGCCGGCGACGATGGCAGATGACTCTGTGGATACCTTGGCCAATGCCATTGAAGCCATCGATCAGGAATGGAACCACGGGCATTACCCGGTGCAAGCGACTGACGATCCGCAGCCGGAAAATACCAGTGAAGCAGCGGCAGGGGCAGGCAAATCGTGATGCTGAGAAAATCATTGTGCGTATGGACGCTAGCCTTATTGCCCGCCTTGTCTTTGTCCAATGCCTCGGCAGAGCCGGCTCCCGCGCAGTCTTCGTCTGTCGAAACCGAAATCCGCGCCCAGCTAATGCCGCGCAACGAAACCACACTGTCAGCGGAAGTGGCGGCGGTGATTAAAGATTTGACGGTGCGGGAAGGCGAGCGCTTTAAAAAAGGTCAGGTGCTGGTTAGTTTCGATTGCTCGATCCAGCAGGCACAGTTGCAAAAAGCCCAAGCTACCGCGGACGGCGCGGGCAAGACTTATGATGTCAACGCCCGGCTGTCGCAATTGGAATCGGTTAGTTCGCTGGAAGTGGATGTGGCCAAAGCCAAGTTGGGCGAAGCCAAAGCCGACATCGCGCTGACCAAGGCCGGCCTGGAAAAATGCCGGATTCACGCACCGTTCGATGGCCGGGTTGCGGCGCTAAAGGCGCATGAGCATCAGCATTTGAAAGTGGGTGATCCGATCATGGATGTATTGGACGATAGCCAGCTGGAAATCAAATTAATCGTGCCGTCGTTGTGGCTGCGCTGGTTAAAACCGAAACAGGCATTTAAGGTGCACATCGACGAGTTGGACCGGGACTATTCGGCGGAGGTTGTGACCTTGGGTGCTCGCATCGATCCGGTGAGTCAAACAGTTTCGATCACTGGCCGGGTTACCGGCAAGCATAGCGAGTTGTTGGCGGGCATGAGCGGCCGGGCGCTGTTCCCGGATAAGGCGCATTGATTTGGCTGTGCAACAAGAAGACCCTCAGCAACGCCAGTTGCGGGGGCTGGCACTGCTATTACAGCTGCAACGCAAGGCGCGTGCCGCCGAAGATTTAGCAGCCTTAGGTTTTGTCATCGTCAACGAGAGTCGCAGTTTGGTGGAATACCGCCAAGCCGCGCTGTGGTTGGATAGACCGATGCAACCGGTGGCGGCGGTATCCGGTATCGCCCAACTCGATATGCACGCACCTTATATCGTCTGGTTGAACGACGTTTGTCGGCGGCAGTTTCAAACCGGCAATAATTCCACTTATCAATTATTAAATGCCGATGATTTACCGGAGAGCTTGCGGATAGAGTGGCAGCAATGGCTGCCGGTCTGCGGTTTATGGCTGCCGCTGAAAGTTCAGGGTCGGACACTGGGCGGATGGCTATTGGCGCGCGAGCAAGCGTGGCAGGAAGGGGAAGCGGTGTTGCTGGCCGAACTTAGCGATGCCTATGCCCATGCCTGGCGGGCTTTGCAGCCGCGTAAGCCCTGGTGGCGCGGTCTTTACACGCTCACCGCTCTTAAACGTTGGGCTGTGGCAGTAATCTTACTGTTATTGATTCCGGTAAGGCTGTCGGTGCTGGCCCCAGCCGAAGTGATTGCCGCCCAACCGACGGTGATTCGCGCGCCTCTGGAAGGCGTGGTCGATACCTTTCAGATTCAACCCAATCAAGCCGTTGCTGCCGATCAATTATTGCTAACCTTGGAAAATACCGATATTGCCAATCGGCTGGAAGTTGCGCGTAAAGTGTTGGCGGTATCGGAAGCCGAATACCGCAAGACCGCCCAGCAGGCCATGTTCGATGCCGACAGCAAGGCGGAAATGACGGTGCTGAAAGGCCGAATGGAGCAGCACGCCGCCGAGGTGGAGTATCTGGCGGAACAGTTGGCACGCTCGCAAATCAGGGCGCCGCATGCCGGCGTGGCAATTTTCAGCGATGTACACGACTGGATCGGCCGGCCGGTGGCCTTGGGCGAACGGATATTGAATCTGGCCGATCCGACGCGAGTGGAACTGGAAATGCGGGTGCCGGTCGCCGATTTTATCGAACTGGCCGATGGTGCCGAAGCGGTGATGTTTTTGAACATCGATCCGCAACACCCTCTGGATGCTCAGGTGTATTCGCGCAGCTACCAGGCCGAAGTCGGCACCGATCAGGTGTTGGCGTATCGGGTCAAGGCCCGATTGGCGGCTGCGGAGCCATTGCCGCGCATCGGTCTGAAAGGTACAGCCAAGCTTTACGGCCAACGGGTGACTTTGTTTTATTACCTGTTTCGGCGACCGCTGTCCGGTGTGCGGCAATGGCTGGGGTTGTAGAGACCGTGTCGGCCCTGGTGCCGCTGCGCGAAGAGTTGCATTGTCTGCCCGGACCGCAAGGTTTCGATGGTACGCCGACCTGGACCTTGCACGATCCGGCCAATAACCGGTTTTTTCGGATCGGCTGGCAAGAATTCGAAATTCTGGCGCGCTGGGCCTTGGGACAAACGGAAGCGATTGCCCAAGCCGTGAACCGCGAAACCACTTTACATATCGATACAAGTCAGGTCGGCGAATTTGCTCAATTCTTGTTGAATAACAACCTGCTGCGCATGAGCGGCGATGCCGGGCTGCAACGGCTGCGGCAACAGGTGGCGATGCGCAAGCAAAGCTGGGCGCAATGGTTGCTGCATAATTATCTGTTTTTTAAAATTCCCTTGTTAAAACCTGATGCCTTACTGGCTTGGCTGTATCCGCGCTTGGCCTGGATTTACAGTGGGCGGTTCGCCGCGTTGTTGATGGGTTGCGCGCTGCTGGCCGGGTTTTTACTGTCCCGGCAATGGGAACGCTTCTTGGCGACATTTCCGCACTTTTTCAATTGGTCCGGGTTGGCGCAATATTTTTTGGCTTTAATGCTGGCCAAGACGCTACATGAATTTGGTCATGCCTTGACCGCGCATCGCTATGGTTGCCGCGTGCCGACCATGGGCGTAGCGTTCATGGTGATGTATCCAATGCTGTATACCGACGCCAGCGAAACCTGGAAACTCAGCTCGCGTCGGCAACGGGTAGCGATTGCCGGGGCTGGGATTGCCGCCGAGTTGGGCTTGGCGGTATTTGCGGCCTTGGCCTGGAGCTTCCTGACGGATGGTCCGTTACGCAGCGGGGTGTTTTTATTGGCAACCTCGACCTGGATCATGACGCTGGCCATCAATCTGAGTCCGTTCATGCGCTTCGATGGTTATTATTTGTTGGCCGACTGGTTGGGAATCGAAAATCTGCAACCACGCGCATTTGCCTACAACCGCTGGCATTTGCGGCGTTTGCTATTTGGACTGGATCAACTGCCGCCGGAATCGTTATCGAAACGCTGGCACTGGTTTTTTATCGGCTACGCCTGGTTTACCTGGTTGTATCGTTTCTTTCTGTTTCTGGGCATCGCGCTACTGGTCTACCACTTTTTCTTTAAGCTACTAGGGCTGTTGATGATGGCGGTGGAAGTAGGGTGGTTTATTCTGCGGCCGATTTGGTCTGAATTGGCGGCCTGGAAAAACCTGGGACCCGATGTTTGGACTAGTCCGCGGAGTCGAACCTTTCTGTTGCTATTAGTTCTGGGCATCGCGGTTTTGGTTGTGCCGTGGCAAGGCCATGTCAATGCGCCAGCACTGAGTAAGGCGGAGCGTTACGCCGAAATCTATTTGCCAACCGCGGCGCGCCTGGACGCCTGGCAGGTCAAAACCGGACAAGCGGTGAAAAGCGGCGAGTTGTTGGCGCAACTAAGTTCGCGCGAACTGGATTTTCAAGCCCGCAATTCCTCGCTGGAAGGGCAGTTGGTCGAATGGCAACTGGCATATCAGGGATTGGAGCAAAACTTGAATCAGCGCCGGCAGGTGTTACTGAAGGAACTGGAATCGGCCGGCGCGAAGCAAGCCGGTTTTCGGCATCAGCAAACCCAGTTAACGATACAAGCACCGTTTGACGGATTGGCTTTGGATTTAAATCAGCAAGCGCAAGAGGGACAGTGGTTGAAGGAAGGCGAGGCCTTATTGATTGTGGTCGATCCGCGTAGTCAACTGATCGAAGCCTACGTGGCCGAAGAGGATTTACAAGCGGCAGGGCAGGCCGACGGTGCGGTGTTTTATCCCGATCAACCGGGAACGTCGCCGATAATTTGCCGGGTAGAGCGTATCGATCAAGGCGGGGCCGCTCGGGTTCCGCCGATGTTGGCTTCGATGCACGGCGGCGATATTGCTGCCCGGTCCGATGCGCAGCAACAAGCTGTGCCGGAAAGCGCCGTTTACCGCATCATCTTAAGGCCGGAGGCTGAGAGTCAGAACCTCGCACATTTTCCGGGAGAAAGGCGTGGTAGTGTCAGACTGGATACGCCGGCCACTAGTCTGTTGCATCGTCTTGTCCGGCAAGTCGCGACGGTGCTGGTACGCGAATCCGGGTTTTAAGCGAATGCGAAACGTCTGCCTAACCTTGATTCCAAAAAAAAACAGCGTTTATAGATTCAAACTAAATCGCAGGTATCGAAAAACAGTTCCAACCTATCCAATTCGCTGTTGGCCATTTCCAACGCCGCATCGAAGGTTTGAAAATCGTCGGCGTGCGCCGCGATGTCCAGCATAAGATCGCACAGGGTTCCGGTTTTTAGCAGCGAATCGTGCTTTTTGCCGAGGTTTTCCAGTTGGTCTTCCGTTATCAGATAAAATTTCATTTCTATGACCTTGTTAGTCCAAAGTGAATATTCACGGCTATTTGCGAAGTCTTGCCGATACAAATTAATTTTTTTGGCAACTTTCTTTGTATGATTTTGCGATGCAAATAACAAATGCCGAGCGTTGCGCATATCTTCGCCTTGATGGTAGTCAGTTCGGTATTGTTCTAGCGTACAGGTCTCAGCGATTTTTTTGGCAAAAGCACGGGTGTGAAGTGATTGCTCAAGCCGGGTTCCGACTTAGGCGTATTAGCTGGGCCAATTCGTTTTAGCTGTCATTGCCATATAAGTGGGAGCGATGATATTCAATAGTCGGGTTCAATTAGGATAATTTCCCATTTGGCGAAAGGATGTAATCCCGCCGAGCTTCAGGTTAAACTTCCCAGCTCTAAGGGAGGATATTTGTTGTGAAATAGCGTGTTATGGGTTTTATAACCATTCATCTCCGCGGATTACATCGATTTGTTAGTAAAGCGCAAATCCTCGTTACCCAATAGATCAGTAAAATGACATCAGGCATACCAAGGAAAAATTTATGCACCCGATAAAAATGGCCGGAATGGCCGCCTTCTTATTGGCTTCGGCCGCGCAAGCCGAAACCGTATTCGTCACACTGGAAAAAGATAATGCGATTGCCGTGCTCGATCCCGTCGAAGGCAAGCTGGTCAAAACCGTTCCGGTCGGCCAGCGGCCACGCGGCATAGCGATAAGTAAGGACGGCAAGACCTTGTTCGTTGCCACCAGCGACGACAACACCATTCGCATAATCGACTCGGAAACGCTGAAGGAAATAGGCAAACTGCCGTCCGGCGAAGACCCTGAAACTTTCGCGTTAAGCCCGGACGGCAAATTCATGTACGTGTCCAATGAAGATGATGCGGAAGTGACGGTGATCGACATTACGGCGAAAAAAGCCGTCGCTAAGGTCAAGGTAGGCGTCGAGCCGGAAGGCATTACCGTCAGCCCTGACAACAAATGGACGATTAGCGCTTCTGAAACTACCAACATGCTGCACTGGATCGATACCAATACTCGGCAAATTGCGGATAACACGCTGGTCGATCCGCGGCCGCGCGCTGTGACGTTTACCGACGACAGCCAGCAATTGTGGGCCACCTCGGAAATGGCCGGCACGCTGACCATCATTGATGCGGCGTCCAAACAGATCGTGCAGAACATCAAGCTGGACGTCCAAGGCGTCAGCAGCGACCAGATTCAACCGGTGGGGATCGCGATCGATAAGGAGCGGCGTTACGGCTATGTGGCGATGGGGCCGGCCAATCGCGTTGCGGTGATCAACGCTCAAACCTATAAAGTGGAGAAGTTTTTATTGGTTGGGCAACGGGTTTGGAATCTGGCGTTTTCGCCGGATCAAAAACGTCTGTACACCACCAACGGCGTCAGCAACGATGTATCGATTATTGATTTGGAAAACCATAAGGTGACTAAATCAGTCGCGGTTGGCCGTTATCCTTGGGGCGTGGCGGTTAAACCATGACCGAGATTGCGTTAGCGGTTGAAAACCTGAGCTTTGCCTACGGTGCGAAAAAAGCACTGGATGCCGTGAGTTTTAATGTGCAATCCGGCGAATGCACGATTTTGCTAGGGCCTAATGGTGCTGGCAAAAGTACGCTGTTTTCCTTGATCACCCGGCTTTACGACGCCAGGGACGGGCGCATCGAGCTTTGCGGTTTTGATCTTAAAAAACAAAGCCTGCAAGCTTTGGCGCGCTTAGGTGTAGTGTTTCAACAGACAACGCTGGACCCTGACTTGTCGGTGACGCAAAATCTGCGCTATCACGCGGCCTTGCACGGTATAGGCCGCAAAGCCGCCGATAAGCGCATACAGGAAGAGCTGGAGCGTTTGAACATGTTCGAACGGCGCGGTGAAAAAGTCAGGCAATTGAACGGCGGCCACAAGCGCCGGGTGGAAATCGCCCGAGCTTTGCTGCACAAGCCCAGTTTGCTGTTGCTGGACGAGCCAACCGTGGGCTTGGACATGCCCAGCCGTCAGGCTATCGTTAGCCATGTGCATGACTTGGTTAGTCAGCAGAAGCTAGCGGTGCTTTGGGCGACGCATTTGATCGACGAAATCGCCGCCGAGGACAGTTTGATCGTGCTGCATAAGGGCCAGGTCAAAGCCAGCGGCAAACTCTCGGAGATATTGCAGAGCACCGGTTGGGCCGATCCCGGCCAGGTATTCCAAAAACTGACTCAAGGATCGCAAGCATGAGGCTGTTACATTACTGGCGAGCAACGATCGGCATCGTTGGCCGCGAATTGCTGCGCTTCTTACATCAGCGCGAACGCTTTGTCTCCGCTTTGGTGCGGCCGCTGGTTTGGCTGTTCGTATTCGCCGCCGGCTTCCGAGCCGCGTTGGGTATAGCCATTGCGCCGCCCTACGAGACTTATATCCTCTACGAGGTTTACATCACTCCTGGTCTGCTGGGCATGATCCTGCTGTTTAACGGCATGCAAAGCTCGCTGTCTATGGTTTACGACCGGGAAATGGGCAGCATGCGCATGTTGATGGTCTGCCCGTTGCCGCGCTGGTTTTTATTGTGCAGCAAACTGATCGCCGGTACGGCGGTGGGCGTGTTGCAGTCCTACGCTTTCCTGGGCATAGCTTGGCTGTACGATATTCAAGCGCCGCTGATGGGCTATATCTGGATTTTGCCGGCCCTAGTGCTGGCGGGCATGATGCTGGGCGCCTTGGGTTTGTTGCTGTCGTCGTTCATCAAACAATTGGAGAACTTTGCCGGGGTGATGAACTTCGTGATTTTCCCGCTGTTCTTCATGTCCACGGCGCTGTACCCCCTATGGAAGATCAAAGAATCCAGCGAAGTGCTATATACGCTGGCGCAATACAACCCATTCTCGCAAGCAGTGGAATTGATTCGTTTTGCGTTGTACGAGCAATTTAATCAGCAAGCGCTGATCTTTACCGGCGCCGCATTTTTACTGTTTATGGGGGCGGCAATCATGGGCTATAACCCGAGTAAGGGTATGATGGTTAAAAAAGGTGGTGGAGGAGATTAGTAGTGAATTGCCGAATTTTCTTTAGATGGCCGGTCAATCCCCTAAAGTAAAGCCGTGCGTGTTGAGCACTGTTAACTGCGACAGAGCAAGGCCCGCATCGTAAAAACCAAGCGATAATCTTTAACTCAGCCACATTGGTTGGCGGGGTATTGATCTTATTTTGCTTCGTGACATAACGTATTGCCTTGTAGAAAAGAGTATCCGCAAGACCAAAGTCTTTGCCTCACATTAGAGGTGACCCGGACGTGTGAAAAAATGAGTTGCAAGTGGCGCTCAGTGGCGGCCTTAAGAGCAAACGGATTGGGTTTGATATGCTGTTCGCGGGGAGTCTGCTATGTCGATAGCGATTCCGGATGGTTTGCAAATAGGCGTGTCCTAGGTATTTTTCCATGATGGTAACCCGCTTGATTTCGGCTACACACAATGTAAGGCAACGACCCGTTTTTAATGACCCCCCTTGGGTTACTTTTAATGTGAGGCCATTCCGGGATTTGGACGACGTCATCGCCTGGGAAGAATCTACGATATAATTCCAAAATTTTCCGGCAACACATATCGCATTGTCGGAAATGTACTTTTAATTTTGTGTACATAGCTATGTACACAACTATGCAAATGCAAATAAAACAATCAATGGAATTCCCTGAATACAAGCGGCGCCGCACTTTTGCCATCATCTCCCACCCCGACGCCGGTAAAACCACCATCACTGAAAAATTGCTGCTGTTCGGCGGCGCCATTCAGTTAGCCGGCTCGGTCAAAGGTCGCAAAGCGGCCCGCCACGCCACCTCCGACTGGATGGAAATGGAAAAAGAGCGGGGGATTTCCGTCACCACTTCTGTCATGCAGTTTGAGCATAATGATTGCATCATCAATTTGCTGGACACCCCGGGCCATGAAGACTTTTCCGAAGATACTTACCGGACATTAACAGCCGTAGACTCGGCGTTGATGGTGATTGACGTGGCGAAAGGCGTAGAGGATAGGACCATCAAATTGATGGAAGTATGCCGGCTACGGGATACGCCAATCCTGACCTTCATCAACAAGCTGGATCGCGAAGGCCGCGAACCGATCGAACTGCTTGACGAAGTCGAAAGCGTGCTAAAAATTCAATGTACGCCAATGACTTGGCCGATAGGTATGGGCAAGCGCTTCAAAGGGGTTTACCAGCTGTATAAAGATGAGATCTTGCTGTTCAGTCCACACCACGGCGGTCGTATCGCCAAGGCCGAAATCATCAAAGGCTTGAACAATCCTAAGCTCGACGAACTGCTAGGCTATCAGGCGGAAGAATTGCGTGACGAGATTGAACTGGTAAAAGGTGCCAGCCACGAATTCGATCATGCTAAATATTTGGCGGGTCAACAAACGCCGGTGTTTTTCGGTTCGGCGATCAATAACTTCGGCATCATCGAATTGCTGGACGCCTTTGCGGAATACGCGCCCGGTCCTAGATCACGCCAAGCCGAGCAACGCGAAGTGCTGCCCGATGAAGAAAAATTCACCGGCTTTGTGTTTAAAATCCAAGCCAATATGGATCCGGCGCACCGCGACCGCGTGGCTTTTTTAAGAATCTGTTCCGGCAAATTCGATAAAGGTATGAAGGTCAATCATGTGCGGATTGGCAAAAACATCCAGGTCGCCAACGCCATTACCTTTCAGGCGGACAGCCGTAAAAACGTCGAGGAAGCATATGCCGGCGACATCATAGGCTTGCATAACCACGGCACCATTCAAGTTGGCGACACCTTTACCCAAGGCGAAGTATTGAAATTCGGCGGCATCCCATACTTCGCGCCGGAATTGTTTCGCCGCGTGGTGTTAAAAGATCCGCTCCGTGCCAAAGCGCTGCAAAAAGGTTTGATTCAATTGACCGAAGAAGGCGCTACCCAGCTGTTCCGCCCGCTGAAAAACAACGATTTAATCCTTGGTGCGGTGGGTATTTTGCAGTTTGATGTCACCGCCCATCGTCTAAAAAACGAATACAACGTGGAATGTGCTTACGATGTTTCGCCGATCAATACCGTGCGTTGGGTCAGCGCGAAAAATCCGGCCAAACTGGAAGAGTTTAAGAACAAGGCCTTTGAAAATCTTGCCGAAGATGGCGGCGGCTATTTGGTTTATCTGGCCAGCAGCCGGGTGAACTTGCAATTGACTGAAGAGCGTTGGCCCGACATTCATTTTAGTCAGACTAGAGAACTTTGAAAGCTCATTCAAAGCCAATCTTTTAAGTCGAAATCATGCGGAATCGCTTGAGGCCAAGCGATTCCTGCAAAGCTCTTCCACGGCCGACACCATCACCCGCAGCCGTTGATTGTCCACGAAAGACCCCGTGCCGCTATACCCCAGCACAAAAACTCAGCTCAATAAAAATTTGCTAACCAATTAATATTTATAGATATATTTGCATAAGGGATATACACTGCCGAAGCCAATCCGATAAAGATACGACTTTAAGCAACATCCGCAGGAGTAAGCTTATGCGCACACTTTACTATAGTCACCCGGATTTTTTGGGCCACGACACCGGCGTAGCCCATCCAGAGAGCATCGACCGGCTCCATGTGATCGAACAAGCGTTGTCGGCACCCCAATTTGCACCATTGCAAAGAATCGCACCCGATATTCCCACCGATATCCAAGATAAGATTGGCTTGATACACAGCAAAGCCATGATAGCGAAAGTGCTATCAACCATCCCTGAACAAGGCTACGCCAATTTTGACGCGGATACCGTGGTATCGCCCGGCTCCAAACCAGCGGCTCTGCGCGCGGTGGCCGCAGTGTGCGACGCCGTCGATAGAATTTGCACCGGCCAAAACGCCAGGGCCTTTTGCGCTACCCGCCCTCCCGGCCACCATGCCATGCCGGATTATGCGATGGGGTTTTGCCTGTTCAACAATATCGCCATTGCCGCCGAATATGCCCGCAGCCGCTACGGCCTGACCAGGATAGCCATCGTGGATTTTGACGTGCACCATGGCAACGGCACCCAAGCGGCTTTTTGCGAACAGCCGCAAGTACTGTATGCGTCCAGCCATCAATGGCCGCATTACCCCGGCACCGGCCATCCCTCGGAATGCGGTGTCGGGAACATTATCAATGTTCCCCTACCCACAGGCAGCGGCGGCGAGGTTTTTCGGGATAAATATCGCCAGTCCATTTTGCCGGCACTGAAAACATTCAACCCCGAACTGATTTTGGTTTCCGCCGGTTTCGACGCCCACAGAGACGACCCTTTAGCATCACTTGGCCTAGTGGAAGACGACTATCGCTGGATTACCGACGAATTGCTTTGCATCGCCGATGCCTGCTGCCAGGGGCGAATCATTTCAGCATTGGAAGGCGGATACAATTTAAGCGCGTTGGCTAACAGTGTTGCCGCCCATGTCGGCAGTTTGATGGGTAGCCCAACTAGAGGCGAATGAACCGCCTCTTGTCTCAAAAAACCGCGTTTATTGGAGATTAGGCAGGGTATAAACGTAGTCGCTGTCTTTCATGGGCAAATGGCAAGCGAAACACGGCGCGGATTTTTCTTGATCCAGCATTTTTAAGGTTTTGCCTTCCCAAATGCCGAAACCCCAACCGCCGGTATCAGCGTATTTCTTGCTGTCTTTCACCATCGCTTCCGCAGCGGTGAATTCGCCTGGCACAGTCGCTTGTTCCCAATTCGGATGCTTTCTTTCGCCCCACTTAATTTTGGCTATGATGCTGCCGTCCGGCCATGGTTTAACTTTACCTGCGCGTGCGGCGGTGATAGCCACATGGTTACCGACGATGGCGCGTATGCTGTTTTTGTCGTGGCGCAAAGATACACCCAACAAACGCCAGTCGCGGTATTCGCCATGTTCGGGTTTAGCAGTCGGTTGGGCTTCCGCGAAAGCCCAGCCAAACGGCATTAAAGCCAAAGCAACCAAACATAAACCGCTGAAAATCGTTCTGTTCATCTTCTCGTCCTCCTTTATCTGTAATGGATAGCAAGTCTTAATTATACGCCGGCAAGTCAGCGGCTAAGGCCTATTCAATCCAATTGAACAAAACCAGCCAATGGCGGTGGCGAATTGACGGTAAAACTGTTCAAAACAGTAGGTTTCCGAGCTAATCCGCCAACAGCAATTGACGCTGACATGCTACCATTTTGCGAACTCTATCACGCAGTACACCGATTACAATCCAAAGGAACTCGCCATGTCTGGCCCCAACAAACAAGTACCGTCCATTTTTTTCTGGGCTTGCGTCGCCCTGACCGGCGCCTTCGCCGTCGGCGGCATTGCTTTGCAACGCGGCGAATCCATTAATAGCATGTGGCTGATCGTCGCGGCGATTTGTATCTACGCGCTGGGTTATCGTTTCTATAGCGCATTTGTTGCGACCAAAGTTTTGGTATTGGACCCAAGCCGCGCCACCCCCGCAGAGCGTTTCGACGACGGCCGCGACTTTATGCCTACCCATAAATGGGTGGTGTTCGGGCACCATTTTGCAGCAATCGCGGGTCCCGGCCCCTTAATCGGGCCGACCTTGGCCGCCCAATTCGGCTATCTGCCGGGCACGCTGTGGATACTGGTGGGAGCAGTGCTTGGCGGCTGTGTACAGGATTTTGTCACGCTATTTTTCTCGATCCGCCGGGATGGCCGTTCACTAGGGCAAATGGCGAAAGACGAGTTGGGCGCTATTGGCGGCACCGCAGCCATGATAGGCGTGATGATGATTATGGTGATCCTGATCGCGGTACTGGGGTTGGTGGTCGTGAATGCCATGAAACACAGCCCTTGGGCCACTTCCACAGTAGCGGCTACTATTCCGATAGCCGTACTGATGGGCTGTTACTTACACCATTTAAGACCGGGCCGGGTGTTGGAGGCCACTTTAATCGGGGTCTCGTTGTTGATATTTGCGGTCCTCGGCGGCGGCTGGATCGATGATAGTCCGACAATACGCAGCTGGTTTGATTACGACGCCCCGCAATTGGCGGTTATGGTCATTTTGTACGGCTTCGCGGCGGCGGTATTGCCGGTCTGGCTTTTACTTGCGCCGCGCGACTATTTGTCCACCTTTATGAAACTGGGTACCATCGCCGCGTTGGCAGTTGCTATCGTCGTGTTACGCCCGGAATTGAAAATGCCGGCGCTCACCCAATTCATCGACGGCACGGGGCCGATTTTCGGCGGCAAACTGTTTCCGTTTGTGTTTATCACCATCGCCTGCGGAGCCATTTCCGGCTTTCATGCGCTGATTTCCTCCGGGACTACGCCCAAATTGCTGGCTAACGAGCAAGACGCCCGCTTCATCGGCTACGGGGCGATGATGATGGAATCCTTCGTCGCCATCATGGCCATGATTGCCGCATCGGTGTTGGAGCCTGGCGTATATTTTGCGATCAATAGCCCGGCTGGCATTGTCGGTAAAGAAGCGGCGGATGCCGTGGCCAAGATCAGCAGCTGGGGCTTTCCGGTGAGCGTCGAGCAGATGCAGACCCTGGCCAAAACCATGGGCGAATCCACGCTGTTCGCCCGTACCGGCGGCGCGCCGTCGCTGGCGGTAGGTATGGCCAGCTTATTCGCGCAAGTCTTCGGCGCACATCTACTGGCGGCCTGGTACCACTTTGCGATCATGTTCGAGGCTTTATTCATTTTGACCACTCTGGACGCAGGCACCCGCGTCGCCCGCTTCATGCTGCAAGACATTCTGGGTAATGTGGGTTTGGCGAAAACCAACAGCTACCCCAGCATCTTGTTGACCAGTGGATTAGTAGTGGGCGCTTGGGGCTATTTTCTGTACATGGGCACCATCGACCCCTTGGGCGGTATCAACAGCCTGTGGCCTTTATTCGGTATTGCCAACCAAATGCTGGCGGCAATTGCCTTATGCGTGGCCACCACAATCTTGGTGAAGTCGGACAAATTGAAATATGTGTGGGTAACGGCAACCCCCTTAGCCTGGTTGATTATCGTCACCAGCACCGCCGCTTGGGAAAAATTGTTTGCCGCCGATTTGCGGGTGGGATTTTTATCGCATGCCGCGGATTTATCCGCCAGACTCGCCAACGGCGCTCTCCCCGCCGAGCAAGTGAAAAACGCGCCCCATTTGATCTTCAATGACTATTTGAATGCCGGCTTAACCAGCTTATTCATGCTGATCACCTGGCTATTACTGGCAGACACCCTGCGCGTGATCTATTGCGTCATCGCCGGCAAAAACCACCCGCAATCCAGCGAATCTCCGCATATGCCTAGCCGGCTGGTGGAAGAATGGGTAAGGGATTAAAGCTTACGTTTACCGATTTGGCCGCGGGCACGATTTTACTGACATGATTCCTTGCTTTGGAATTAGTTAAAATGAGCGCCGCCACGGACGCTCCAGCGTCCGTCACCAAACGTCGATCACCATCAACCCCTCATAGTTAGCGGCGCTAGAATAGCGCCAATACTGCGGCAAATTCACGTAACCGCGTTTAACCGGATTGACGTGGATATAAGCCAGCTTTCCCGCATTATCGCTTCGTTCAAAATCAATTCGGCATGCACGCCTTCTTGCCAGAACTGATATTCGCGATCTTGTTTATGCGCCGCATTGGCAAAGCACCGCCGTTGGAGCAGGAGCTCCGCTTTTTGTTGCTGCAAATGATTGATGATCCGGCGGGAGGTATAGGCTTTGAAACTGGCCACGTATTTGTCCAGCTCCGGGGCCTGGGCGATGAAGTGCAGATGATTTTCCAGGATCACGTAGCCGTATAGTTTCAAACCGATGCGTTGGCGTTGATATTGCCAACTGTCCAGGACGACTGGCCCGGTTCCGGGCGCGTGAAAACGGCCAGCCATTCCACTACCTTGCAGGTGATGACATGCGCTTTGTTGGCTTCGGTGATGACGTAGCGGCTTCTGCCCATGTTTGCCTTGTTCAGCAGGACGCCGGAGCGTCAGAGGCTGCGTTCCTACGCAGAGCTTGGGAACGATGATTAATCCGGGTTCGCCCGGCTAAGCGGCGGCGGTTTGTGCGCAAATTGACACAATTGTTTAGCGAAGACGCGGATAAGCTAATCGCCCTCGTCAAAAACCAACTTTAAACTTTTCCAGCAACTGGTTTACTTCCGGATTTGTAGCCGCCGAGTCCTGGTAAACCGCACAAATCGTGCGCCGAATTTCCGGATCGGATAAATATCGGGTTTTGAGCTTATCGCCCCGCTTCGGTACGCTGAATTCCGGCATCAACGCCACGCCTATCCCGGCCCGCACCATGTTCAATATCCATTCCTCGCTGTTGCTTCTATAAGCCGCATAAAGATTGATCTGCCGGCCTAGGCAAACACCGCGCAAGGTTTCGCGTAATTCGCAGTTTAGCCGGTCCAGATAAGGCTCGGATTGGATGGTCGCCAAATCGATGACCGATAATTGATTGAAGCGATGCTTGTCGTTAAAAACCACGACATAACGCTCTTCGTAAAGCTTTAAGGACTGTAAATGCGCCGGTAGCGGCGAGGTCGGCGCACTGACCATCAAATCCAGCTGCCCCTCGTCCAATTGTTGCAACAGATTACACTCGTTATCCACCACCAGTTCCAATTCCACATGCGGCCGTTCTTGCTGGAAGTCGGCGAAGAAAGGGCTGAGATGTTGCGCGGCAATAGTAGCCATCACGCCTATGCGCAGCGGCACGGTGTTCAAGCGGCTGAAGCGGACAGCCTCGGCCTTGATGGTTTGCGCCTCGCGAAAGATCTGCCTCAGGCTCGGCTCCACCAAACGCCCCAGCGATGTCAAACGACAGCCGCTACGTTCGCGGCTGAATAACTCCCCGCCCAGTTCGTCTTCCAACTTTTTGATTGCTTGCGTCAACGACGGCTGCGCGACGTAAGTCGATTGCGCGGCGCGGGTAAACGAGCCCTTATCGCAAACTGCCAGGAAGTAGCGTATTTGTTGCATTTCCATGTTTAGCTCATCACTTGAATAGGCGAAGCCTATTATTCCATAGAAAACCGGTATTTTACTAATCAACAAAATAGGAGTCTCATAGCATCTCCCCTTTACAAAAACATTCGAGAAACCTATGAAAGCAGCAAAATTAATTGTGATGTATCCAGTACCGACCGATCTGGAAACCTTCGAACGCCGCTATGCCGACGAACACGTGCCGATGGCCGTGGAAAAACTGGCCGGCAAAACCCGTTTCGTCGCCTCCCTGATTAAATCCAACGCAGACCAAAGCGCCGCGCAGTTTCATCGTATCGCGGAAGTGTACTTCCCTACGCTGAGCGACTTGCAAGCCTGCCTAAGTTCGCCCGGCGGCCAGGAAACGGCGGCACATGCGGTCGAGATTTCCAGCGGCGGCGCGCCGACGTTTCTGATTTCCGAAGTGGAAACCTTCGATTTCTAATTGCGTTGACCAGCTTAAGTTAAACGCTTTGCAGGAGGAACCCGATGAACACCGCACATAACAGTTATAAAAGCCAGGGAACAAGGTTTGCCTTGACCTTGGCGCTGGCCTGCCTGCTGTTGGGCAATGCCCACGCTCATCGCGGCGCGGCCGAAGAGGTCGATAACTGCAATGCGCGAGTGGGCTTTGAACGCGTGCATTTTACGGCGTATACCCCGACATTGTCCGGCAACCGGGAATACTGCAACATCATTCCAGGCGTCGGCCCCACCAAGCTAGTGTTCGATTACGAGGGCAAAAGCCTGCGCCATGTCAGCGTCGAATTCGAGATCACCAAAGAGCCGGATGGTACGCGGGTGTTTTATCAGGAACCACAAAAAGTCAAAACCGGCACGGCGAACGTCTCGGTGGACTTTAGCCGTTATGGCGCCGGCAATTACCTGGCGCATATTGCTATCGTTGATAAGGATAAGCGCCTGGATACCCATATTCCGTTCTCAGTCGGGCTGGAGTCCGTGCCGGGTAAAAACTATACGCCGCTGCTGATAACGATAGCCAGCCTGTCTTTGCTGGCTTACGGCTTATTCCGGGCTGCGTTAAAGCTTACGCCCAAGCAAAATCCGGAAGCCTAAACCAAGCGTCGAACCCATCAAGGGAGCCATCAAAATGAATATCGCGCAGTTAAAGTCCTATCTTCTTGAAAGCAATCGTTGGCAAAAAGTCTTGTTCGGATTGCCGGTAATAGCGCTGGTCGGCATGCTCTGGCTGGATCATAGCGGCGTTCCGGTGGAACTCGGGCAAACCGTTTACCGACCGGATATGCTGCATGGCGCTTGCCAGCCGGACCTATTGAGTGGCGATGCCGGAGAAACATACGGGGAAGAAACCGAAAACGGCATAAATTACAACGTCCGCACCCCTAAGAATTATGATGCATCGATTGCCCATCCTTTATTACTGGTATTTTCAGCGGCGGGCGCGAATCGCGCCAAGACGGAGAAGATGACTGGATTCACTTTACCCGCTACCCGCTCTGGCTTTATCGTTGCTTATGCCGATCATCCCGAGCTTTCGCCAAGCACGACCGTGGAACTGGGTACGATCCCCCATGCGATGGCCAAAAAATGGTGTATCGATGAAAAACAGGTCTATGTAACCGGCCATTCCGATGGCGGCACCTCGGCAATGGCTTTAGCCTTTATGACCGGCACCCGGCACGTTCCTACAGCAATTGCCCCCAGTGCCGCCGGCGTAACGTATGAGGACTTACGCGACCGCAAATGCCCGGAACCCTTGCCGGTGATGATCATGCACAGCAGCAAGGACCGGCTGTTTCCGGGTTACGGGCAGCAAACGGCCGGCTGGTGGGCGGCCTGTAACAAATGCGAGCCGATTCCCGATACGATAGGCAACGGTTGCGTGGCCTATTCCGGTTGCGCCAATGGCGTAAAAACCGTGTATTGCGAAGGCGACAAACCGCATGCGCAATGGCCGGAACAGACTAGCGATGCCATCATCGATTTTTTCTTGCATCACCATACCAGGATTTAACCGGCGGCTGCGGGACAATGAACGCTGCAAGCCTAAGCGTCAGCCGTTAAGCAAGGTAGCGACGACTTCCAAAAGCAGTGTGCTGAATGCCGCCAAGTCGTCGTATCGGCTGGCGTTTCCCTCCCACAAGCGCATTATCCATGTCGCCCTAATCGACAGTCATGAAGAGCCGGAATCGTTTCGCGTGCTTTTAAAAAACGCACATTAGGCTTGTCACGGCCACAAAGACGTTAACGGGCATAATACCGGACGGACCGTACTATGCCCGTTATCGTGTTCAGGTCTAAAAGCCAAAAGCCCGCTTAGACCTTAGGCATAGTGCGCAGCTTTTCAACCACTTTGTCGCCGAACTCGACGGTACTGATCATAGTCACGCCGCTACCGGGTTTGGATAAGTCGGCGGTAGAGTAGCCGTCGGCAAATACGCCCTGCATCGCCGCCCAGACGTTTTTGGCTTCGGCTTCCATGTCGAAACTGTTTTCCAGCATCATCGCCACCGAACCTATCATCGAGTAAGGATTAGCGATGTTTTTGCCGGCGATGTCCGGCGCCGAACCGTGCGAAGGTTCGTAATAGGCTTTATCCGGACCGATACAGGCCGAGGGCATCAAACCCAAGGAGCCCAAGATACCGCCGCCTTGGTCGCTGAGAATATCGCCGAACATGTTTTCCATCACCATCACATCGAACTGGGTCGGTTTCAGGCATAGCGCGGTGGCGGCGGCATCGACCAGCATATTCACGACTTGCACGTCCGGATAATCTTTCGCGACTTCTTCCATCACCTCATTCCACAACACACTGGATTTCAGCACGTTGCTTTTATGAATGTTGTGCAGCAATTTCCGGCGTTTGCTAGCCAGTTTGAAAGCTTGCTGCATGATTTGGCGAATTTGCGATTCGTCGTATTCCAGAGTTTCGCGCACGTAACGCAAACCGGCATCGTTGACGCCCATTTCCTTTTCGCCGAAATACAAGCCGCCGACCAATTCACGGACAATCACCAAATCAATGCCTTCGCCGATGATTTCCGCTTTTAACGGCGAAAAATGCCCCAGCGATTTAGGCAAGGACACCGGACGGAAGTTGGCGTAGGTGTTGTAACGGCGGCGCAGAGGCAGCAACGCGCCGCGTTCGGGCTGCTCGTCGATGGGAATGCGCTTGGAGTCTTCGTGGCTCAAGCCAATTGGACCTTTCAAGATCGCGTCTGCCTCGTCGCAAATGGCTTTGGTTTGATGCGGAAACGCCGAGCCGGATTCGAAATACGCGCAGGCACCGAACGCAGCCGGCAACAATTCGAAGCTTACGTCGTTACGTTCTTCAATCACTTTCAGAACCTTAACGGCTTCCGCAGTAATCTCAGGGCCGATGCCGTCGCCGGCCAATATTGCGATTTTGTAATTTTTCATAGGATGGTGAGTACTCAGTGGTTAAAGCGATAAATCGGGAATGTTTGATCGATAACTAAACGGCGGATTTTATCAGATTGGTTGCGATGCTTCCCCCGAAAAACCGCTCGCTCGACAAAGACAGGCAAAACCTGACCGGAACGGGCTTTATAGACGTTTTAGTCTGATTTACCGGGAAGCCGAATCGTTTCGGAAGGCTTGAGTAAGCCGTCCATGCCGGGAAACAGAGTAATTTTCTCCAGCATTCGAGCTCAGAGCGGCAACGTTTTAGAAATTTTTCGGAACGGCCGAGCTCCGGACGCCAACGATCAAGAAAATTACTGCATTGCTCGAGCGCCGAGCTCGGATGATCGAGAAATTTTCTAAAACGCTGTGGCTCCAAACCAAAACGTCCGAGCATTTTTCTCGATCATTCTCCCGCCGAACTGCATCGTTCAAACTCAGAGCGAAAACGTTGGAGTTATTTTGTCCAATGACCGAGAAAATAGCTTGGGCGTGGGAGAAAATTTGTTCAACGGCCGAGTAGAAAAGTAAAGCGGTGACGAGCAGATAATCAGTAGTCGGCTTATTTACCGCAGCCAATGCATTCGTCTTTATTGTCCCTGCGCTCCAGTGTGGGGACACAGCGGTGGACGCTCTAGCATCCTAGACAGTACGCCGCTTGAGAAGCGCAGCTGTATTCCCACGCCGGAGCGTGGGAACTATGAAAAGTTTGGGGGGGCAGGCGTATTGAATTGGTGTTAAAAATTTGTCGAATTCTTAATTTAGGTCTAATTCTTCAGCTCACAGCGAAACAATAACTGCATGGTTTGCAAGGAGCTCGCATGTTTTCTCATAGTATTAATTATGGTTATTATGCATTATAAGGTATTATGGACTGACATATATTAGGAAGGTCAATGTAGCGCTCGCTCATGCAGAAATAGGCATAATTTTCTTCAACTCTAATTGAGTTCATATATTCAGGCTTCAAATCTCCAGAATTTAACCCATCAGGTATTTTCGATAAATCCTCCGTCAAATTGTTAATACTGCAATCTATTCTGCGAGAAAGCATATCTTTATAAATAGACCTGTGCGTCAATTGTTTAATTAAATCGTTAACAGCATATTTTTGTTGTTCGAAGTTAGAAGATGGTCCAATGATAATTCTTTTAATATAATTGACTTTTCCCTGCTCTGGACCCATTTTCCATAGATTATCATACATCTCTCTATACTCATCTTTAGAAAAAGGAGTTTCCCGTCTCTTCTTAGGCATGTTGTTTTCATCTAAATATTCATCAGGAAAATATCTTGCTGGATGAATAGTAAAAAATCCATCGGAAAAATCAAACTCGACATATGGAATCATGCCTATGCTTGCTGCTCTGTATCTGGTTTGAGGAATACCGGTTGGTGTGCCAACAAGTCTCCATTCCATTTCCTCACGAAAGCCTTCATGTTTTGAGAAAAAAGGTACGTAATAAAAGAGCCATTTTAACGATTGCAGTGATGGAATAACCTCTATTACAGATTTACCACTCCTTGTCCTACTAAGTCCTTCTGGGAATTCAATTAGATAATCTGTAATAATATTCACACAATCAGGAATTAAATTTTTTACGAACTGTTTTGCTTCGTCACCATACCTGACTCTACCGAAATCCCATCTAATATTGGTTTTATCTTTAAGCTCGTCAAAAAAAATATTATTGGTTAGCAATTTTCCATCAAATCCTATGGAATAACCGGATCCACCAGCATATCCTCGCCATTGACTCAAGAGATCACCATCGGTGCAAAAGCAAGCTATGTAAGCGTTATTATGATTGAATAACGATCCCTGTAGCTTGAACACTTCAATAATTCGTTTTTTTTCCTCTTCGGCAATCAGCTTTGAATCAAGATATTCATTTAGAACATCGAATACAATTTCCATGCCATATTCAAACTCAGACGAGTCATTCAAAAACCTGAAGTGTGTTGCCCAAAGTTTATTTGATTCAAATATTCCTAGCAGTCCAGAAGAGTTGGTATAGTGATAAAATATATTATCTACGGCTATGGCCATATCTTTTTTATTATTATCTATAATTGTTTCTCGTATTTTCTCTAGTATATCTTTGCTTTCCGTCCACATAGTTTTACTTCCTGTGATCATAAATTTAGCTCGTAGCGTGCGGAGAGGTAACTATCCGCACGGAACGCGTTTAAGTCAATTCGTGCTCTGCAATGTTTGATAAGCCGCGCCAATCTGTACTTGCCTCATACTAATGTAGTCAACTATTGATCGACGGAAACCAACCCATCGCCAGCACTATTTGTCATCATCAGGCAGTTCAGGAGCCTTCCAAGAACCTCGTTTATGTGCATCCATAACTGTTTGCCAACCATCCTTTACTTCCTTTTCGGTGATGCCGAAATGCTGGAGAATTCCATCAAGCCCGGACGGCAGGTCAAGCCCTGGTTTAGCGCTACCATTTGGTGCATCTACACCCTTCTTTGGAGAAGATGACATTAGCACACTACCATTGATGGGCTTGATGGCTCCCTTGACGCAACGGGCCTGATCGTCGGTGTAAAGAGTTTTTCCTTCCACTACGCACTTCATAGGTTCCGCCAGCGCCTGGGAATCCGGAAAAAACACGGACATGCTAAAGCCGATCAGAAATAGGATTTTCATGGCTTCGCTCCATCAATACATAAGAATGACATTCACTGCCTGAACCCGGATTATTATGGATAAACTGGGCTTGAGATGTTGTTGATACATAATTCTAATTACCACGATACGATGCGCCAAATTAGAGCAATCATTTATCGTTCCCACGCTCCGCGTGGGAACGATAAATAGTATGTTGCGTTTGGTGTCATTGCCGTTGGCGTCAGCAATTTTGTTCCCGCATGTCGGGCCGGTAGATACGCACGCAATTCCTGCCTTCGCTTTTTGCGTAATACATCGCCGTGTCTGCGCGATTGATCAATTGCTGTATTTCATCGGCATGATCCGGATAAACAGCCAAGCCGATGCTAGCCGAAATGCCTAGCGTCAAGCCTTCGATCTCGAATGGCTGACTTAACTCGTACCGGACCTTTTCCGCGATTTCCAAGGCATTCTGCTCGGTTTTGATGGCCGGCAACAGCACGACAAATTCGTCGCCGCCGATTCTGGCCGGGGAATCCGATTTGCGCAGACAGCGGCCAATGCGTTCGGCAACGGCCTTTAACAGCAGGTCGCCGATGCCGTGTCCGTAGCCGTCGTTCACCGGTTTGAATTGATCCAGATCGACGAACATCAGGGCTAGCGCGCTTTGTTCGCGTTCGGCGGTGGCGATGGCTTGTTGCAGGCGATCCCGGAACAGCGAGCGGTTCGGTAAACCGGTCAGCGTGTCGTGATAGGCTAAATGTTGAACCCTGTCTTCCGAAATCTTACGGTCGGTAATATCGTAGAACCAAACCAGAAGCGCCGATTTATTCTGATATTCCACCGGAAAATAGGATGTCAATGTCCACTTAATCCAGTGAGGTTCGCCTGGGCTACGCAACTCGACCAGTTGGTTGGTGACGTGTTCGCCCTTACTCAGCCTGTCCATCACCTCGGCATATTCTTCCGGACGGGCATAAAAATCGGTGGTAAAGGCACCGATGGCCCGATCCGGCGTGGTATCGATCAGCGAGGCGTAGCTTAAGTTGGCAAAAATCACCCGGCCGTCGACGGCATCCTCGATGCAGGTCGCGATTGGGCTGCTCTCCAGCATATGGCGCAATCGGAATTCGTTTTCGGTAGCCCTTAATCGCAATCGTACATTTTCCTCCAGGTGCAGACGCGTTTGTCTGGAACTAGCCAATAGGAACAGCAAAAACAGGGTTTCCATCGCGCTCATGCCATAGGAGAGCGTATCGTCCTGTAAGGCCAGAAAAACAATTTGCGGCAGCAGAACCGTCAATAAAAAGCCGACTACGGAGAGGCGGTCGATCGCCAGGGTCGAGGCGGCGCCGGCGCACAAGCCGCCCAACGCAAAGGATACGTAGACCTTATGACCTATATCGCCCAACGGCGCAAGCACGATGCCGCCGATGCCCCAAACGACCCCGCCGGCAATCGTTCCGATGCGGAACCATCGGAGCCAGTCGTCCAGATCGTCGATTTCGCCTCTGGAATAAGCGTGTTTTCGCCAAAAAACAAACAGTATGCCTCTTGCCATTAAAACCAAGCTCAATATGCCGAACCAGGCAAGCAAGCGATGGGAATTGCTTGCAGGCGTTAAAACGAACATCAGGATGCAAGCAAGCAATCCGCTAATGCCGATGGAAAAAGGCAGATTGGAATAAAGCAGATGGACTCGTGCGACTTGCTCGGCGGTTGGCGATGGTTGCCGGAGGCCTGGCGGCTCGGATATGAACCGGGGTTGTTCATTCGAGCCGTGCATCTTGCCGTTTTGATTTTGTTTTTCCACGATAAGCGTTTTTCCGGAACCCAGCGGCGGATTTTAAGACTGTTTTCCAGCCGTTGCCCGGTTTTATCTGTCCCAAGTTCAGCGGCGCATGAATTCCTGGGCTCCGCAAGGTGCGATTTCGCAGAACGGTAAGGTATCTACACCGTTGTCTGTGGATTGCCTGTCATCTCGTGTAATTGAATGTTGATCAATTTGATCGTCGCCAAAATCCCGGCAAACACCTGGTTGACATGAACGCCGCGGGTTTTGCGCAGCTCGGTGCCGCAATCCCAGGTAATCACGCATTCGGTCAGGGCGCTGGTGTGGCCGCCTTTGGGAATGCGAATTTCATAATCGGCCAGGGTCGGCAAGGTGTAATCGTAATGTGGCAGCACTTTGCCGATGGCATCAATAAAGGCGTCGAAACCGCCGCTGCCGGCGCCGGTGGTCTGATGTTTCTCGCCTTTCACATCGACGCGGATGCTGACGGTGGACGGTAAATCCAGGCCGCTGTTGATGGAGCAAGCCAGTAATTTGATGTGCTGGTAACTCTTGCTTTCCAGCACGTCGGCGATGATGAAGGGCAGGTCGTCGGTAGTGATGGTCTGTTTGGAGTCGCCGATGCTGACGATGCGTGCCAATACTTTCTTTTGGTCTTCTTCGGATAAATCCAATTCGAGTTGTTCGAGATTTTTCTTCAACGATGCCTTGCCGCTCATCTTGCCCAAGGCGTAACTACGAATCCGCGAGAAACGCTCCGGCCCCAGTTTGGTTTTATACAAACCGCCTTTTTGGTCGCCGTCGGCGTGGATGCCGGCGGTTTGCGTGAAGACATCGGCGCCGACGATAGGGGCGTTGGCTGCAACGCGCTTGCCGGAGAAGTTCTCCACCATCTCGCTGATGCGCACCAAATGGCTTTCGTCCACGGACAATTGCATCGCCATTTTATCGCGCAGCACCACCGCTACTTCGGCGATAGAGGCGTTGCCGGCGCGCTCGCCCAGGCAATTGACGGTGCAATGCACCGCGCTGACGCCGGCCCGCACCGCCGCCATCACATTGGCGGTCGCCAGACCGTAATCGTTGTGCGGATGGAAATCAAATTGCAGGGCAGGGTAGCGCTGGCACATATCGCTAAAGCTGGCGAAAACTTCGTCCGGCGCCATCACGCCCAAGGTATCGGGGAGCATGAAATGACTGATCGGGGCTTGTTGCAAGCGTTCCATCAAGCCGTAAACATAATCCCGGCTATCTTTGTAACCATTTGACCAGTCTTCCAGATACACATTGATCTTCAAGCCTTGCTCGTGGGCATAGGCGATGGTTTGCAGGACATCGGCGCTGTGTTGCTCCAGAGTTTTGCCGAGCTGTTCGCGGCAATGTTTTTCGCTGCCCTTCGCCAGTAGATTGATCACGCTGCCGCCGGTCGATTTGATCCAATCGACGCTGCGGGTATGGTCCACAAAACCTAGCACTTCGACGCGTTCGGCAAAACCTTCCTGCCGCGCCCACTGATTGATCAGGCTGACGGCTTCCTTCTCGCCTTCCGAAACCCGCGCCGAAGCGACTTCGATACGGTCAACGCGCAAAAACTGCAACAAAGCTTTGGCTATGCTGACTTTTTCCATCGGCGTAAACGCTACGCCCTGGGTTTGTTCGCCGTCGCGCAGCGTGGTATCCATTAACTGGATGTGTCTTGAATGGGTAGACATGATTTTTGTTATTCTCGATGCGTCCTGTAGCTGTATCTGACTAAGTGAATGCCGTAGACAGGGTACAGCGACACCCCGTGCGACATTTAGTCAATGGCCTTTGTGCATAAGCCCGTCGCGCGGCTTATCAGCAATCTGATTGCTTATTCCGGCAGAGACTGAACTATGCGTAACTTGCCATTTTCACCTAAAACAGAATGAATTGGCAATTTGCGGCTAATTCCGGGTCTGCGAGCAGCCAAACTCATGGGAGGGAAATCGGCTCTCAGAATCCTCGTTTGGAGCCAGAGAGTTCTGGGCGGAACGATAATGAAATGACCGAAATTTTTTGATGGTTAGGCGGAGTTTTTACTTTCCGCCTATTTTCGCCGAACAATCGGAGTGGGTGTTTGCCCGTAACCCCGACGGTTCAGCCTAAAACATGGTTACTCTTTGGTCCACTTGGCGGCTAATTGCGCGGACAGCTGGCCAAAATATGTGCCCACCACAATCGAGATCGAAATCACCAGCAAAGGATTGCTCAGCGACGCGCCGAACAAGACTTCTTGCGTCAACTTGTCCGGTGTTTGCAATAAATAGGCGAATGTAGACGAATAGCCCAAAACGCTGGCGGGAATGGTCGCCAATTGTGGAAAATTGGCGGCCAGACACATCACCACGACCGCAAAAGTTACCGTAATGGCCGCCATTGCCGGGAAACCTAAGGCGGTATCCGGCGAAATACCGGTCAAGATAATCGCTGTTACCCAGGCCATGAATACGCCGAAAATCCCGCAGACGATAGTATTTTTCAAGGCTTCCTTGGTCGCACCCAAGAAAAAATAGGCTGCCCAGGCAATGGTGGCGGCCCAGATAAAGAACACGCCGCTAGCCGGCCCCACCGCCAAAAATGTGGCGACTCCAGCCAATACGCCGATGCTTAAAGAAAGTGCTGTAAGTTTGTCCATTATGGTCCCTCTGATATTGCGCCTCATCGATAGTGGTTTGCTCGATCATGCATTGAGGCTGCCCTGCAAAACCGAAATCCATTTACGGCCAAGCAATCCCGCCTTGACCGCTCCGAATGGTAGCAGAGAATAGACTCCAGAGGTACAAATGCTCGTTTGTTTTAAACGGATGCTTTATTATCAGAAGGCATCATTTCGACCGGCGGAAATGTCAGGTAACGCTAGCGCGCAACCTGACCTACTTGGCGACAACCATTGAAGAAACCGCCAACACATTCGAGGGCTGACGGCTAATAATATTTGGGATAGAGAGATCAGGCATTAACAAGGATTAGACAAGCCGCGCGGCGACACCGCGACGACTGTAGCCGACAAAACCGAGCAGGGTTGAACCAAATAACCAAAAAGCGGCAGGAACGGGTACGGGGGCTGCGACGACTGTTCGCGCAAATATGTCCGAGCAAGTTGGGCCTGTTTGGACTGCACAGGCTGTAGTGGCGATTTCCAGACTCCCTTCAGCGTTAACAAAATCCACCAAAATTGGATCGCCGTTCCCATCCAGAACCGGCGCACCGTTTTCATCCAATTTCGGGCCCCTAACCGTGCCGTAAAAATACATAGTCAATCCCGATGCATAAAACTCGTAGTTGCCGGCTGGGGCTGCGCCATTGGTTGGGGTAAAGTTGCCGAGCAAATACTCAAAGCTATCGCCAGGGTTTAAGGCGATATTCTGTTGGGTGAGGATACTGTCCGGGCTAGTGGTGTCGAAGTTGAATTCGTAAGGTCCGGAAGAACAGGTATCGGCCAGAAATGTACCGTTACAACCAATAGAGGTACTGAAAGAAATGCTATTCACGGCGATGAGTACGCCATTGTTTATGTAGATGCTTTGGCTAGTGTTTGAATCGTAATAAGAAAAGTTGGTTGGGTAGTTGGCTGGATTGATGCCAAACGGCGGGGTACCGCCACCCGTGCTGGAATAAACCAAGGGATCTGATACGGCGTCCAAACTTAGTTTCAACCAAACTGGAATGTTATCGGTCGCAACGACAGTGCCGGTAGGTTGAACGAAAGACAGACTACCGCTGTAGGCCGCCTGCGCATTGGGTAGCCAAGCCAGCGCCAATGTGGAAACAACAAATCTTAATTTAGACATAACGTATTTCTCCAATTTATAAGCGCTTGAAAATCATTTTCCCCAAGAGGCCTAACCCTTTAGCTCGATTACTAATTCAACCCGTCAATATCGCCGCTCTCACGAAGGAGATAGCCCAGCGCTTAAAATGGTTTGCTTCGCGATCTAAAGGCGCTCGCCCCGCGGGAACGAAGAATGCCGGGAATGTAAGGGCCGGGTTAATATTCTAGGCAGATAGCAGTCTGCATATGCGGTTCTGATCATAACAAAATATTGCTGGGTTTATATGACAATAACGCTTTATCGAGTTGCCCCGTGTGTAACTGAATCGCCCCGGATTTCCTGGAGGCTCCAATTTTGAGAGAAAGGAGCAATGAGACGGAAAAGGTCAAACCAAACTTCATCGGAAATCCGAGAACCGGCCGTTCGTATGGTGCGCGAGCATCAAGGTGAATACTTGTAGGAATGGGCCGCATGAGCACTTTGAAACTTTTCGCTGCCGAAGCCCGTTACATCGGTACATTAAGCTGACATGCAAATCATCTTGATCAGACACGGCAAACCGGCCGTCGAACTGTCGGGCATGGCTCGCGGCAGGGATTTGCCCGCCATCGCCAAGGCTTACGACGCATCCGGCATCGTCGACCGGCCGCCGCCGGAAACCTTGGCGGAGCTGCGCCATACCAACTACGTAGCGTGCAGTGACTTGCCGCGCTCTGTCGAATCGGCTCATGCGTTGGGGTTTGCCCAATTGCCTGTGGCGGATAGCTTGTTTCGCGAATCGGCGCTGCCGCATTTCGGCAGCGGCGCGATAGCGCTACCCATTACGGCGTGGGTGACGGTTTGTCGATTGCTCTGGTTGGCCGGTTTCTCGCAAAACGGCGAAGCTTATGCGTTCGCCAAATGCCGGGCGCGACAGGCCGCAAACCGGCTGATCGAATTGGCGGAAGCACACGACAACGTCCTGCTGGTCGGCCACGGCCTGATGAATTACCTGATTGCCGAACAACTGCGCGCCAACGGCTGGCACGGCCCGACCAAGCCGGGAAAGCGGTTTTGGGAGTATGGGGTGTATGAATGCGGCGGCGTCAATGTTGGTCTGCGTGAGAACGTAAAACGCTAATCGCTCAGAATGGCCTGATTACGAAATAGTATCGGCTGGTCCCTGATTAAAGCCGACCCTAGCAGCCGCAGCTTCAAGTTTTCAAACGGAAAGTATTCCTGCAAAAGCAGATAAAAGCAGATAAAAGCAGACAAACGATTCGGGTGCGGTGAGGCACGAATCGCATCAATCGAGAAAATTATCGACATAAACCAAAACGATGACTGATTACCGCCGCCGACCTGCTCTTGAGTCGGCAGGCGTTTTTACGGGGAAATCAGGGTTAACTTTTAACCGTACTATGATTAAGTAAACCGAGTTTTGGAAAATACAGGAAAAGAAATAAAGTAGGGGCGGTTTGAACCGAGCTATTTTATTTGGTAAAGCGAAGTACTCGATCGCACTGGATGATTGGGAGCGTGGACAAGGTAGATGACGCATTATTTTTTCAGTAGCGGCAATCGCTTTTGCACGGCAGGGGGCATGATGAAAAGTTTGACAGTATCTCTTGTGACTGCCGCGCCAGTATTGATCTGGGCGACAGCCTCGCTGGCCGCATCGTCTATCGAGGAAGAAGACTTGGCACAGATATACGGCAGCGAGGAAATGGTCAGCATC
The DNA here is from genome assembly GCF_000515215.1 of Methylomonas sp. 11b. NCBI lineage: Bacteria > Pseudomonadati > Pseudomonadota > Gammaproteobacteria > Methylococcales > Methylococcaceae > Methylomonas > Methylomonas sp. 11b. Next base: position 911,490 of record NZ_KI911557.1, on the reverse strand, counting down.
GCCACCGGCACTCGGCAGCCGGTGAGCAAGGCGCCAGCGGTGGCATCGGTCGTCACTGCGGCGGACATCAAGGCCATGGGTGCGACGGACATCGACGAGGTGCTGGAAACCGTGCCAGGCTTGCACGTAGCGCGCAGCAATAGCGGTTACAACCCCATTTACACTTTTCGCGGAATCCATTCGGCATTCAACCCGCAGGTTCTGGTGCTGGTTAACGGCATACCCATCAGCAACTCGTTTGCCGGCGATAGGGGGCAAATTTGGGGCGGTATGCCGATACAGTCCATCGCCCGCATTGAGGTGGTGCGCGGGCCGGGGTCGGCCGTGTATGGCGCCGATGCCTTCGCCGGGGTGATTAACATCATCACCAAGACCAAGCAGGACATTGAAGGCACGGAGGTCGGTGGCCGCGTCGGCAGTTTCGACACCTACGAGGGCTGGGCCTTGCACGGCGGCGAATGGGCCGGCTTCGACGTGGCCGCAAGCGTGGAATACCACACCTCTGCCGGGCAGAAATCCATTATCGAATACGATTTGCAGACCCAATTGGACCAGGCTTTGGGCACCCATGCCTCGCTGGCGCCCGGTCCGGTCAATCTGTCGCGCGACAATTTGGACGCACGTCTGGATTTGTCCCGCGACCATTGGCGGTTCCGCGGCGGCTTGCAGCACCGCAGCAATTTTGGCAACGGCGCCGGTGTCGCCCAGGCTCTGGATTCCACCAATCGTTACGGCAGCGACCGCTGGAATGCGGACCTGACCTATCAGAATGCCGAGTTTGCCGATAACTGGGAGGTCACGGGGCAACTCAGCTACCTGAACACCAGCCAGATTGTCGAGCGTAATCTGACCCTGTTTCCCCCCGGCGCTCGCCTGCCCATCGGCGCCAACGGCCAGATCGATTTTGCCAATCCCGTGGGTTTGGTAGCCTTTCCCAATGGCTACATCGGCAACCCGGAGAACTGGGAACGCCATGCCCGCGGCAACCTGTCGGCGATTTATAATGGATTTGAAAATCACATCTTGCGATTCGGCGCCGGCATCAACTACGACAGCATTTACAAGGTTAAGGTCAGCCAAAACTTCGGCGTGGATCCGGCTACGGGAACTCCGATTCCTTTCATGCCCGGTGTACCGCTGATAGACGTCTCAGGTACCTCCTCGACCTTCTTGCCGACAAAAGACCGCAAGGATTTTTTCTTTTTCGTTCAGGACCAATGGAAATTCGCCAAGGATTGGGCCTTGACCGGCGGAGTGCGTTACGACAGGTATTCTGACTTCGGCGAAACGGTAAACCCGCGGGCGGCCCTGGTGTGGGAAACCCGATACGACCTCACCACCAAATTCATGTATGGCAGCGCCTTCCGCGCGCCGAATTTCGCGGAATTGTATGCCACGAACAATCCGGCGCAGCTGGGCAATTCAGGTCTTAAGCCGGAAACTATGGATACCATCGAGCTGGCCTTCGATTACCGGCCCCACGATAAGCTGCGGCTGGGATTGAATGTCTTCAATTATTGGTGGAAGGACATCATCCGCTACGTACCTGACACCCGAGCGCCTTCCTCCACCGCGCAGAACACCGGCACCCAGACCGGCTACGGCGGCGAACTGGAGGCCGAATGGAAAGCCCTAGACAACCTCAAACTGGCGGGAAGCTATTCCTATCAGAAATCCACGGACAACGCAGCCCAACAAGACGCCGGCTATGCGCCGCATCACCAAGTCTATCTGCGCACCATCTGGGAATTTGTCCCTGACTGGCAATTCACCCCTCAGGCCAAATGGATCATCGGTCGCGAACGGGCCGCCGGTGACAACCGCCCTGCCATAGACGATTACACCTGGGTCGACCTGACCTTGCGCCGTAAGAATATCCACGATCATTTCGAAGTGGCGTTCTCGGTACGGAATTTGTTCGACGTGGACGCCCGCGAACCCAGCTTGGCCGGCAATCCCACGGCCGCTATCCCCAACGACCTGCCCTTGGCGGGTAGGAGTTTTTACGGGGAAATCAGGGTTAATTTTTAACCGTACTAATTTTAAATAAACCGCATTTTGGAAAATAAACGAAAAGAAATAAAGTATGGAGCAGTTTGAAGGTAGCCCGGAGGATGCGGTAAACAACGTGCTCCGCATCGTTCGCGATTCGTGCGGTTAGTAAAATCACCACACCCTATGCCTGCTATTGGCTGGATGTTTGCAATTGGCATTTTCGTTTCTTCTGGCGAATTTTGGCCGAACTGACACAATCAGATAAGCATTTGAGCATGAAAGCCGTGCGAATATCGAAGAATACTCGCACGGAAAAAGGCCTCCCATTCTTCCGAAAACGCTTCGCTATTTCAGGCCATGCAGGCCAACGTTTTGTCGATTTCTCCGCTTCAATCTCGAGCAAGACCATAGCCATATGGGCTTTGCCATCAGTTCTTCGGCCCATTACTGTTGGGCTTGCGAGTTTTGTGCGTAATCCTGGGCATTCCTGCGATAAGTATTCAATGTTGTCTCCTGTTTCACTCTGTAGGGGTTACGGCTGGCGTGCTATCCGCGCTAAAACCGCCGTTATCAAACTCGCCGCGTTGCCAGCCGGTATCCTTGGCCAAGCGATTGCAGCCACCGATCAGCGCCTTGATGGATGCGGTGACGATGTTGCCGTCCAGGCCGACACCATAGGCGGTTGAGCCGTTCGCAGCCGTTAGTTCGACAAAGGCGCAGGCCTGGGCATCGCCGCCACTGCCGACCGAGCGTTCCTCGTAGCTGCACACCGACACTGCGCCGCCGAGCGAGCCTAAAGCCTGGATGGCAGCGGCTATCGGTCCGTTACCCACGCCCATCAATGCGCGCGGTTCGCCGTCGCATTCGATTTGCAGCTGTATGCCTTGTCCTTGCGAATGCTCGGACAATTGATGGCCGAGATAACGCATAGGCTTTGCCACATCGAGATACGTCTGTGCGAACAATCGCCATAACTGGCCCGCGCCGATTTCACCGCCTTGGCGGTCGGCATGGCCTTGCACTATTTGCGAAAACTCCACCTGCAGACGGCGCGGCAACACGACGCCATAATGGCTTTCCAGCAAATGGGCGATGCCGCCCTTGCCGGACTGGCTGTTGATGCGGATCACCGCGTCGTAACCGCGGCCGACGTCGGCCGGATCGAACGGCAGATAGGGCACATTCCAGACACTATCTGGCTGCCGCGCGGCAAATCCTTTCTTGATCGCGTCCTGGTGTGAGCCGGAAAATGCGGTGAACACCAACTCGCCGGCATAGGGTTGGCGCGGCGGCACGCTTAGGCCGGTACAAGCCTCGAAATCGCCTACCACCGCATTGATGTCGGAAAAATCCAAGCCCGGCGCCACGCCCTGGGTATACAGATTCAATGCCAGCGTCACCAAATCCACGTTGCCGGTGCGTTCGCCGTTGCCGAACAAGCAACCCTCGACGCGCTCGGCACCAGCCATCAACGCCAGTTCGGCGGCGGCTACCGCAGTGCCGCGGTCGTTGTGCGGATGCACGCTGAGGATGACGCTGTCGCGGCGGGCGATATGGCGGTGCACCCATTCGATCTGGTCGGCGTAGACGTTCGGCGTCGCGGTTTCCACCGATGACGGTAAATTCAGAATGATCTTGTTGTCCGGTGTCGCGCCCCAGGCGGCGCTGACCGCATCGCAAAACTCGACGGCGAAATCCGGTTCGGTGGCGCTGAAGGTTTCCAGGCTGTATTGCAAGCGCCATTGGGTTTGCGGCTGTTCGGCGGTCAATTGTTTGACCAGCCGCACCGCATTGACGGCCATCGCCAATACCTCGGCCCGGCTCATGCCCAATACCAGTTCGCGAAACGGTGGGGAGGTCGCGTTGACGATATGCACGATGGCCGAGCGCGCACCGCGCAGGGCTTCGACGGTTCGGCGGAGCAACGGTTCGCGGGCGTGGCTGAGCACTTCGATGGTGACGTCTTCGGGGATCAACGCCTCGTCTATCAAACGGCGCACGAAATCGAAATCAGTCTGCGAGGCCGACGGAAACGCCACTTCGATTTCCTTGAAACCGATGCCGCACAAGGTGCGGAACAGGCGCAATTTGCGTTCGGCGTTCATCGGTTCGAACAAGGCTTGGTTGCCGTCGCGCAAGTCTGTGCTCATCCAGATCGGCGCTTGGCTGATTGTGCGATTGGGCCATCGGCGGTCGGCAAGCGCCACAGGTGGGAATGGATGGTATTTGCAAGAAGGATTGGTCAACATGGCTGAATGCTCTCGGTCAATGGGATGCCGATAAGATAAGCCAAACCGTCCGCTAGGCGATTGCGTTTATGCCATATAAAACACAAATCATTGATAGAATATTGCTATCTAACTGGAATATTGTTTATTTAATTGTTTTAATATGTAAATATCGGGTATTTTATGGAACTGGATCGCTACGACAGGCAAATTTTGAACATCCTGCAAGCCGATGGCCGCATCAGCAATCAGGAGTTGGCTGATCGCATCGGCTTATCGCCGTCGCCTTGCTTGCGACGGGTGCGAGCGTTGGAGGAGGGCGGCCTGATCGTCGGCTACCGGGCGCTGCTGGATGCCAAAGCCTTGGGTCTGACGCTGATGGCCTTGATCCACATTTCGATGGACCAACACACGCCGGAACGTTTCAGCACCTTCGAAGCGGCGATTGCCGGCATTCCGGAAGTGATGGAATGCCTGTTGATCACCGGCCAGACCGCCGATTATCAGCTCAAGGTTATGGTCAAGGACTTGGATGCCTACCAGGAATTGCTGTTGAAACGCATCACCGGTATTCCCGGCGTGACCGGGGTGCATTCCAGCTTCGTGTTGCGGCGCGTGGTGGATAAGACGGCGTTTCCGGTCGGGGTAGGGCTATGATCGTTCCGAACCCATTGCCGGCCGAGTTTGCTAACATGGCAAAATACTGACTCAAACCGTTACACAAAAAATGAACACTGCAATCATCACTCAACGTGCAACTACTTCCGATGTTAAAGTCTGCCATCACGTAGGCTCAAGGCAGCACTGTTAAAACGTTTGACTGGAATGGGCTCGCCAAATACTATCCGCGTCCCAACATGGCTTTGGAAAAAGCCTCGCAGCCCCAGCCACACGGGCTTAAAATCTTGCTGGCCGACTAATCGATGATCACCCCTTCAAGGACCAGATGAAAACCTATTTGACATATTTAAGCGCGATATTGCTGGTGCTAAGCGGTTGCGCCGGTTCGCCGCCGCTAATGCCGGATACGGTACAACGCGGTGATTACAGTTACCTCAAAGCCCATCTTGCCTGGCTGATTGAACAGGAAATGTCCGCACAGGACGTGGAAGGTTTGAGTATTGCCGTGGTGGACGATCAACAGGTCGTCTGGTCGCAAGGTTTCGGCTACGCCGATCAAGCCAAGCAGATTGCCGCCACACCGGAAACGGTTTATCGAGTCGGCTCCATCTCCAAACTATTCACCGATACGCTGGTGATGCAACTCGCCGAGCAAGGCAAACTGGATATTGATCGACCGTTGCAAACCTATCTGCCAAATTTCGCCATCAAAAGCCGCTTCCCGGAGGCCGGGCCGATAACGCCACGCAATATCATGACGCATCATTCCGGTTTGCCGGGCGATAGAGGCAATGGCATGTGGACTAAAACTCCGGCGCCGTTCAGTCAGCTTGTCGGCATGCTGAAAGACGAATACGTCGCTTATCCGCCCAATCGTATCTGGGCCTATTCGAATCTGGGCATCACCTTATTAGGGACGATGTTGGAACGGCTTACAGGCCAGGATTTCAGCAGTTATGCCGACCGTCAGTTGTTAAAACCGCTCGGGATGACGAATGCGGCTTTTTCGCTTGGCATCGAGGGGGAACTGGCCTCGAAAGCCTATAAAAATGATCACGAACAGACGGAAGTGGCGCTGCGCGATATGCCGGCCGGGGGCTTGAACGCGAATGTCTTGGACCTAAGCCGCTTTATCGCCATGGTCTTGGCGGACGGCAAAACCAATGGCCGGCTCATATTGAAACCGGAAACTCTGCATGAAATGCTGCGCCAGCAAAACCAGGATGTGGCGCTGGATGTGGGCACCAAAACCGGTTTGGGTTGGTTCTTGACCAGCAAGCCCGGTATCGGCGATGTCGCCGCACACGGCGGAGCCACGCTTTTTCATCGTAGCTTGCTGACGGTGCTGCCGGAACACAAGCTGGGCGTGGTCGTGTTGGCGAATTCCCCGCCCACCGGCGACTTGATCGACAAAGTCACCGATAAAGCCCTAAAACTGGCGGTTGCGATAAAAACCGGTATGCCGCCGCCGGAGGAAACCGAAACACCCGTGGTCGAAACCCGCGGCTTAACCCCGCAAGAACAGCAGTTGGCGGCCGGGCAATATGCAACCGCGCTGGGCTACATCAAGTTAACGGCGGATGGCGATACCCTGTCCACCGAGTTGAACGGCAGCAGCATGGATTTGGTCGGCAGGGATGATGGCAAATTCGGCATTCGCTACAAGCTGCTGGGATTGATACCGCTACAACCCAAGCAACTGACCGAAGTGGGCGTATCGGTGCGCCATGTCGACGGTCATGACCTGGCGCTGGCCCATTGGCACGGCCAAACCTTTGTGTTGGGCGAGAAAATTCAACCGGTAGCGATTCCCGACTCCATGCGTAGCCGTCTGGGCGAATACGAGATTGTGAATCTTGCCGAAGGTGCGGCGATGGTTCCGGAAAAATGCGCGCTACGCGAACGGGACGGTTTTTTGATGCTGGAGTATTCCATCCCCACTTTCGACATGAATAATCTGACTTTTCCCATTGCACCGGTATCGGAAAATGCAGCCGTCATTCTTGGGCTGGGACGAGGCATGCAGGAAACCGTTCGGCTGGAGACGATCAATGGCCAAGATTTTGTCGCCTATTCCGGATATTTATTGCGGAAAAAATAAGCAAACCCTTTAGGTCTAACAGACTCTCAAACAATTGGCATTCTTCAACATTTTCACACGCATGGACGTTTTATCACCGCATAAGCTTTGTCATTACCGGATGCATGGCGGGTTACAAACCTTTGTCCCGGTGGGCAACCCATGTCTTAGCAAAGCTTCGATACGCTTTAACCGATTTTCCAACCGATAGGCTGTTTCATGGCACCCACCTCAATTATTGGCAACAAAAAATATACGTCCTGGTCGTTACGCCCTTGGCTGGCAGAGGAGCACGTAGAAACTGTAATTAGTCAGGCGTTTACAGAATGAAGGCGAAGATTTGGGCCGCGTTGTTGGCCGTTTATCTGGTGTGGGGATCGACTTATTTGATGATTCGCTTTGTGGTCGAGACCTTGCCGCCATTTTTGTCGGCCGGATTGCGTTTTGTGGTTTCCGGCGCCATTTTGCTGGCCTGGCGGCGTTTGGCCGGCGATGCCGCGCCGACCTTAAGGCAGTGGCGTTCGGCCGCTATTGTCGGTATTTTGTTATTGCTCGGCGGCAACGGCTTGGTCTGTTGGGCCGAACAAACCGTCCCGTCCGGCGTTGCCGCGCTGATCATCGGTGCCGTGCCTATGTTTCTGGTGATTGCCGACGCACTCAGACCTAACGGCGTCCGGCCGACGCTACGCGTACTGGTCGGCCTTATCATAGGCTTCCTGGGAATTTACCTGCTGGTCGGTCCGTCGGTGTTTTCGGACGGTATGCCATTAAACATGCCCGGTGTAGCGGCGCTACTGCTCGCCAGTTTGCTTTGGGCCGTGGGTTCAATCTACAGCAAGAGCGCGGATTTGCCGAAGACGGCGCTGATGACAACCGGTGCGGAAATGCTGGCCGGCGGCTTTGCCTTGTTGCTTGTCAGTGCGCTCAGCGAACAATGGAGTGTTTTCAACCTGTCCCAGGTATCGCTTAACTCCTGGCTGGCCTTGGCGTATCTGATAGTGTTCGGCTCTATGATCGGTTTCGCGTCTTACGCCTGGCTACTGCAGAATGCGCCGATCCCGCTGGTAGCGACATACGCTTACGTCAATCCGCTGGTAGCGGTGTTGTTAGGCAACTGGTTCGCGAACGAACCGCTCACGCCGCGCATCCTGAGTGCGTCGGCGATCATTATCGGAGCTATCGTATTTATGAACAGCGCCCACGGTTCACGGGCCAAGCGGACAGAGGCGTCAGGCGCGAGCAAATGATGTCTCTGGACAGGTGTGCCCCCTCTTGAGTCTCGGCGCTGAAAGCAAAAATCGAAATGCTCTTTTAAGCCAACGGCCATCCTTTTGTTTGTTAAGCGATACCCCATGACTCTCGATATATTTATTGCCAATACCGACGCCGAAATTCAAGCCTGTTTTCCGGTGTTCCACGAGTTGCGCCCGCATATTGAGGCGGATCAGTTTCTGGCCCAGGTTCGCCGCCAGCAAACGCAGTCCTACCAAATTCTGGCTGTTAGACAGCAAGGCACGGTTAAAAGCGTGGCGGGTTTTCGTTTCGCCGAGTTTTTGGCCTGGGGCAAAGTTTTGTATATTGATGATTTAGCCACGCTAAGCGGCGAAACGTCGCAAGGCTTCGCCGGCGCCTTGCTCGATTGGCTGATCGAACATGCGCAAGCGCACGGCTGTCCGGGTGTGCATTTGGATTCCGGCTATCAGCGTCATCATGCCCATCGTTTGTATCTTAACAAGGGCTTTCGACTGAGCAGCCACCACTTTTCCCTGACATTCAACATCTAGCATTGCCATGAAAATATTGGCTTTATCCGGCAGCTTACGGGCGGCGTCCATTAATTCCGCTGTGCTGCGCACTGTGAAGTATTTAGCGCCGGCCCCCATCGAAGTTCGTTTGTTTTCTGGGCTTGGCGACTTGCCCTTATACAATCCGGATTTGGAAAGCGCGCTTCCCGGCGTCGCACAGCACTTGCGCAACGAAGTGGCCGCGGCGGATGCCTTGCTGATCGCCAGCCCGGAATATGCCCACGGTGTTACCGGCACCGTCAAAAATGCGCTGGATTGGTTGGTGGCATTTGAGGGCTTTGCTGAAAAACCGGTGGCGGTATTGAACGCCGCGCCGCGCGCCCACCACGCCGATGCCGCGCTCCGGGAAACCTTGGTCACCATGTCAGCCACGCTGATAGAAGCTGCCTCGATCACCTTGGCGTTGCCGAGTACCAATATCAGCGAAGCGGAACTGTTGGCCGCGCCGGAAATCGTTTCATTACTGACCGGCGTGTTAACCAAAATCCAACGCGCGGTAAAGCGCTTGCCGGACATGAAGCCTTACCTCAGCAGCAGTCTTTATATCGATAGCCAACATCCGGCCATCGTCGCCCAAGCCGGAAAACTGGCGGACGGCAGCGCCGATGAGGTAGCAATCACCAAGCGCTGTTTCGAATTCGTCCGCGACCAAATCAAGCATAGCTGGGACTACCGGCTGAACCCGGTGACCTGTAAAGCCTCCGAGGTGTTAATCCACGGTACCGGCTACTGCTATGCCAAAAGCCATTTGTTGGCCGCATTGTTGCGCGCCAACGGTATTCCGGCTGGACTGTGTTACCAGCGATTGACGATAGACGGCGACCAGCCGCCTTTCTGCCTGCACGGTTTGAACGTAGTTTACCTGCCGCAACACGGTTGGTACCGGGTTGATGCGCGCGGCAACAAGCCCGGCGTGGAGGCTGGCTTTTGCCCGCCGCTGGAGAAATTGGCCTTTCCGATCATGAGTCCCTTGGAGCAGGATTTGCCCGGCATCTTGGCGGAACCTTTGCCGGCTGTCGTCAAAGCCTTAACCGAAAACCAGACCGTTGAGCTGGTTTACCAGAATTTGCCGGACATTGCCGCTACCGAGCCATGACGACAAACTCGCCGTTGATTATTCGTCCCGCCGTCGCGACCGATGCCGAGTGCGTCAGCCAACTGATTTGCAGTGTTGCCAACTGTTGTACGATTTCCCCAACTGGCGACGGTGCCGAGTTGTTTTATTCGAGCATCAGCCCTCAAGCGATTGGCAGCTACATCAACAATGCCAATTTTCTTTATCTCGTGGGTTGGCTAAACGGTAAGCTTGCCGGCGTCGTTGCCGTCCGCGATGCCCGGCATCTGTTTCATCTGTTTGTTGCGCCTGCCTGCCAATACCAAGGTATCGGCACGGCATTGGCGTTGCGCGCCATCGCGTTATCGTTGGCCGCAAGCCCGTCGGAGACCTTCACGGTGAATGCCTCGCTGCCCTCTGTGCCGTTTTATGTTCGGTTGGGCTTTCAGCCTCTGGGGCCAAAGATTGAGGACAAAGGCGTGGCATTTGTACCGATGCAATTGCCATCCTCAGCCCTAAACTCCGGTTCGTAGCGATGATGCCTATTTCCCCAAAAAACTTTTCACTAAGAGGGTGTAGACAAAAATAAATCACCCGGCGGACCGGCAAGCCGGCATGAGACCAGCGTCACATGCCGTTTGGGTATTGTAAGCGGATGGTCCGCCCTGCTACGGATTACTGAAATGTTTCACGATTTGCCGGCGGTTTTGTCCTTGGGTTGCTCCGCCGGCTTTGCTTGAGCTTCCACCACGCTCACGGTTTCGCCTTCCACCAAGAGATCAGAGGGGCTGGCGACCAAGGTATCGCTGGCGGAGATGCCTTCCAATATTTCCAGCTCACGGCCAAAGTCGCGGCCCAGTTTCACGGGGCGAAACGCCACGTGATGTTCCGCATCGACCACTACCACATGCGGACCGGCTTGATCGATCACCAACACATTAGCCGGCACCACCAAGGGGCTGGATTTGCCGGCGACGTTGATGGAGATTTCCACGTAGGAGCCGGGCAGTAACTTACCGTCCTTGTTGGACAGGGTAATATCCACCTGTCGAGAGCGGTTGACCGGGTCTAATGCCCCGGCGACATGATCCACATGGGCGCTAACCGGTTTGCCTTGCGAATCCAGTACTCTGACCGAGACTTCCTGGCCGGCTTTGATGTCGTCCGCGTAGACTTGCGGCACCCAAACCGTCAACCGCAACGGGTCGGTTTGGGTCAAGGCAAATAACTCCTGACTGCCCGCCACGATCAAGCTGCCGACATCGACCGCCCGACGGGTAATCACCCCGGAAAACGGCGCGACGATGCGCCGATAGCCTTCGATATTTTCCAGGCGTTTAACGTTGGCTTGCGCGGCTGAGAAATCGGCTTCGGCTTGCAGGAAAGCGCTACGTTTTTCGTCGAACTCCTGTTGCGTGCCGCTGTCGGTGCCGTTTAATTGCGTCCAGCGTTGCAGGGTAGTGCGGGTCAGTTCCAAGCGGGCTTTGACCTGGGCCAGCGCGGCGCGCGATTGCGCCAGTTCCTGTTCAAGCTCGGGTACGTCGATAACCGCCAACAGGTCGCCTTTTTTGACCTGATCGCCTATGGTCTTGTGCCAGGCGCTTAAGTAGCCGTTGCTGCGCGCGTAGAGTTGGGTTTCGGTGTTGCCGCGCAAACTGGCAGGCAATACCAGTTTGCGGGTTGCCTCGCCGGGCCTTGAATGCGCGG